>CAJXPN010000080.1 GCA_913058025.1 uncultured Myxococcales bacterium
GGACGGGGGAGGGCGCGTGGAGGATGCGCCGTCGCGCCTGCTGCCCGAGCTGATGCGCCTGGCAGACGCGAGGCTGGAGCTCGATCGCTGCGAGCCTGACGAGGCGCTCGCTCGCGCGGCGCGTGAGCACGTCGGCGCGTTCGCGGCGTCGCTGCACGCCAGCGCGTGGGCGCCGTCGCGCCCTGGCGCAGGCGCGGCGGCGCTCTGGGAGCGGTTGGTCGATGGCGACCTCCCTCTCGCGGAGCTCGACGGCGCGCGCGCGGAGGTCGTGCGGGCGCACCCGAGGGGCGTCGACGCGGCGCTCGGCGTGCTCGCGCTGGCGACATGTCCAGACGACGAGCGGGCCGCGAGGGCGCGTCGGCTCGTCCGCCGGAGCGCTCCGCGTGGGCGCCCGCGGGTGCGTTGGATATGCGGGGTCGTGTTGACGGGGTGACGGCCGCGGCGCGATGCTCGTGCCGCGCCGCGCGAACCGCGTGACGCCAAGGAGTGAGACGTGGCCGACACGAACGATTCCCCCCGCGGGTGGTGGGCGCAGGCGCAGTGGGCGGTGACGCCCGCGCTCGAGCTGTTGCTGGCGATGGCGCCCTCGGATCTGGGCGAGCGCGCCCAGGCGTGGGCGCCGCTGGCGCGCGCGGCGCGTCAGCTCGCGTTCACCGTGCTGGGACTGGTCGGTCGAGGCCGCGCGATCATGGGAGGGGGCGACCTCTCCAGGCTCGGCGACCTGCTCGACGAGGCGGGCGCCGTGCTCGTCGAGGACCTGAGCGCCGCGGTGAACGCGTTCCCCGACGTCGCCGACGTGATCCTGGGCGCGGAGGCGATCGAGCGGCTCGAGGGCTCGATCCTCTCCAGCGACGCCTCGCGGGCGCTCGCGCTCGACGCGTTCCGGATGATCGAGAGGCGCGCGGACGTGCTCATCGGCCGTCTGCTCGACGTGATCCTCTCACCGAGCACGCCCGAGGAGCTCTCTCACATGGTGGGGATGCTCGAGCGGCTCGAGGCGATGGCGCAGCGGATCATCGACGAGGTCATCGTGCCGCGCGTCGAGCGCGCGGCGGCCTCACGTTGGGGAGACAGTGAGGAGGAGTGAGGCTGCGCCGGTTTCGTGCTTGACCCACCGGCGGCGCGGTCGGATCGTGTCTGCGCTGCATCAACCGTCCCCCCACGCCCGCGACTTCGTCACATGAGCGCACAGTTTCGCACCTTCGTCATCGCCAACCCGATCTCTGGCTCCGGCCTCGTCGAGAGGGAGTGGGACGTCGTCGAGCGCCAGCTCCGGAGCACTCTGACCGAGTACAACGTCGCGTTCACCGAGGGGCCCGGCCACGCCACGATGCTCGCGCGTGAGGCGCTGCGCGCCGGATGGGAGATGGTCGTGAGCGTGGGCGGCGACGGCACCCTCAACGAGGTCGCCAACGGCTTCTTCGACCGGATCGACTACGCCGACCTCTACGACGTCGAGCCCGGCGGCTGGATCAACCGCACCGGCGACCACCCCGCGCTCATCAACCCCGACGCCGTCCTCGGCGTCATCCCGATGGGCACCGGCGGCGACTTCCGCCGCACGCTCGGCATGATGGGCGGCTGGCGCGAGGCCGTCGAGGCGCTCGCGGGCACCAAGACCCGCAAGATCGACCTCGGCATCCTCTCCTTCGTCGACGACGCTGCCCGCGTCGACGGTCGCGTCTTCGTCAACATCGCCAGCATGGGCCTGAGCGGCGCCGTCGACGACCTCGTCGGCAAGATCCCCTCTCAGGTCGGCGGCTCCGCCCAGTACACGCTCGCCGTGCTCGGCGCGTTCGCGCGCTGGAGCAACGTCAAGGTCGACTTCCGCTTCGACGAGATCGACGAGGTCCGCGAGGACCTCGTCGTCGCGATCATCGCCAACGGCCAGTTCTTCGGCGGCGGCATGTGGGCCGCGCCCGGCGCCGCGCTCGACGACGGGCAGTTCCAGTTCGTCATGCTCGGCGACCTCACCCGCCCCGAGGCCGTGCGCACGCTCATGAGCATCTACCGCGGCAACCACTTCGACTCCCCGAAGGTCTGGCGCCGCAACGCACGCTCCATCACCGCGCGCGCAGTCGACCCCCAGGAGCGCGTCCTACTCGACGTCGACGGAGAGGCTCTCGGCCGCCTCCCGTGTGCGTTGAACGTGCTCCCGAGCTACATCAACCTCAAGGTCTGAGGGGTTCGCCTGCCCTCCGGCAGTTGACTTCATCATCCCCATTAGAATGAACACGCGCCCACGACGTCCGATAGGACGTGACGTGGACGCACTCACTCTGTGGGCGCGCCTGGAAGTCGAACACGAGGAGCAGACGTCATGAGCACCGGTTACGACAGAGCGAGGCACCTGCTGTGCCGCACCGGCTTCGGCCCCACGCACGCCGAGATCGTGCGCGCGTCGAAGCTCGCGCCTCGAGACGTCGTCTCGCACCTCCTGAAGCACGCGCGCACCTCCGCCACGCTCGCCCCGCCGTCCTGGTCCTCCGAGGTCCCCCTGCTGCTCGCGCGGCGCGCCAAGATCAAGATGGCCTCGGGAAAGAAGGAGAAGCAGCGGCTGCGCAAGCAGTCCAACGCCATCGCCGCCACCCGCGGCCTCGAGCTCAAGGGCTGGTGGTACGCCGAGATGACGCGCACCGACTCACCGCTGACCGAGCTCATGACGCTCTTCTGGCACAACCACTTCACCTCGAGCCTCAAGGCCGTCAAGAGCCCCGTCCTGCTCTACCGCCAGAACGTGACGCTGCGCGCCCACGCGCTGGGCAACTTCCGTACGCTGCTGCGCGCGGTCGTGCGTGACCCGGCCATGATCGTCTACCTGGACAACCGCACGAACCGGAAGCGCAAGCCCAACGAGAACTTCGCGCGCGAGCTCCTCGAGCTCTTCACGCTCGGCGAGGGCCACTACACCGAGAAGGACATCAAGGAGGCCGCGCGCGCCTTCACCGGCTGGCACATCGACCGCAAGACCGGCGGCTTCCGCGTCAACGCGCGCCAGCACGACGCCGGGCAGAAGACCTTCATGGGCAAGACCGGCGCCCTGGACGGCGACGACGTCGTCGACACCATCCTCGCCAACCCTCGCGCCTCCGAGTACGTCACCGAGCGGCTCTGGCGCGCGTTCGTCTCGCCCACGCCCGACGCGAAGGCCGTCACGCGCCTCGCCAAGGTCCTCAGAGACGCCGACTACGAGCTCGCGCCGCTCATGGCCGCGTTGCTCACGAGCCCGGAGATGCTCGACCCGGCCCAGGCCGGCTCGCTCATCAAGTCTCCCGTCCAGCTCATCGTCGGCACGCTGAAGCTCTTCCAGATCGTCCCCGAGTCCAGCAAGGTCCTCACCGCGGCCGGTCGCAGGCTCGGTCAGGACCTCTTCGACCCGCCCAACGTCAAGGGTTGGCCCGGCGGCGAGGCGTGGATCACCACCGACACACTGCTCGCGCGCCAACACCTGCTGAGCCGCTTCTTTCGCCAGCCCGAGAACGCCCCCCAGCTCGCCGAGCGAGGCTGGCCCGCGATGCTCGGCGACGGCTTCAAGGGGAACCCCGTGGCCGCCCTCCAGCGGCTCATGCTCCCCATCGAGCCCGTCTTCGGCGAGCCCGGCGGCGGCGGCCCCTTCGCGTCCGCTCGCCACTTCGCCCTCGATCCCGCCTACCAGCTCTTCTGAGAGGAGACGACGATGTTCAACCGCAGAGACTTCCTCAAGGTCGGTGGCGCCGGCGCCCTCGTCGCGCTCGCCCCCATCAGCACCTCGCTCGCGGCACCCTCCGCGCGCCGCGTCGCCGTGCTCGTCGAGCTCAAGGGCGGGAACGACGGCCTCAACACCGTCGTCCCCTTCTCCGACCCCGCCTACGCAAAGCTTCGCCCACGCCTCGCGCTCTCGCGTGACGAGGTCCTCAAGCTCGACGAGCGCGTCGGCCTCCACCCCTCGCTCTCACCGCTGATGGACTCGTGGAGCGCGCGCGAGCTCGCCGTCGTCCAGGGCGTCGGCTACGACGACCCCAACCGCTCCCACTTCCGCTCCATCGAGATCTGGGAGACCGCCACCGACTCCGACAAGTACGCCGACGAGGGCTGGCTCGCCCGCGCGCTCGACGCACACTCCAAGGGCCTCGCCACGCCCGGAGTCTCACTGGGCGACGACGACGTCGGCCCCTTGCGAGGCGACCCCCGCGCGCTCACCCTCCGCGACCCTCAGCGCTTCCTGAACGCGACGAAGCGCCTGATGCGGCCCACCGACGCGCGCTCCACCAACAGCTCGCTCACCCACGTGCTCGCCACGCAGCGCGCGCTGCTGGACGCATCGAACTCCATCGAGCAGACCCTCGACAAGATCCCCAAGCTCGAGGTCGCCTTCCCGAAGACCAATATCGGCCGCCAGCTCGAGACCGCCGCCCGCCTCATCTCCGGCGGCGTCCCGCTCATGGCCGTCAAGGTCACCCACGGCGGCTTCGACACCCACGCCAACCAGCTCGGGCGCCACGCCGCCCTGCTCGGCCAGCTCGCCGACGCGCTCGCTGCCTTCCGCCTCGCCATGATCGACGCGAGCCGCTGGCCCGACACCCTCGTGATGACCTACTCCGAGTTCGGGCGCCGCGCCGCCCAGAACGGCTCCATGGGCACTGATCACGGCACCGCCGCGCCCCACCTCCTCATGGGCGGGCGCGTCCGCGGCGGCCTCCACGGCAAGGCCCCCTCGCTCACCGACCTCGCTGGCGGCGACCTCAAGCACCACGTCGACTTCCGCGACGTCTACGCCAACGTCACCCGCTCCTTCTGGGGCATCTCCAAGGACGGCCTCGGCAAGCGCGCCAGGCTCGACCTCGTGAAGGTGTGATACGATCCGGGCCTCTCGGGGGCGCGCCGCCCCCTCTCGTTTCGCCATGACGAAGAGGCCCACCCCATGAAGCTCGCCGACTTCGCGCACTGCCCGCGCTGCGCCTCCCCCATGGACGAGCGCGACCTCGACGGTCACGCCCGCCGCGTCTGCCCCGACGCCGACTGCGGCTTCGTCTACTACGGCAACCCGACCCCCGTCGTCGCCGCCATCGTCGAGCGCGGCGGCGACGTCGTGCTCGTGCGCAACGTCGGCTGGCCCGAGACCTGGTACGGCCTCGTGAGCGGCTTCCTCGAGCGCTCCGAGGACCCCGCCGACGGCGTCCTGCGCGAGGTCCGCGAGGAGCTCGGCCTCGAGGCCGAGCTCGTCTCCCTCATCGGCGCCTACGGCTTCGACCAGATGAACCAGGTCATCCTCGCCTACCACGTGCGCGTCCCCGCCGACGCCGTCATCACGCCCCAGCCCGACGAGATCGCCGACACCAAGCTCGTCCCCGTGGGCAAGCTCCGCCCGTGGCCCTTCGGCACCGGCGCCGCCGTCGCCGACTGGCTCGCCTCTCGCTCCTGAACCCGACGCTCCGCGCGTACTTTTAGGTTCTTTAAGTCGTGGTTCGCCCTCCGCTTTGGGCATGCTCGACGCACGAACTCACCAACAGGTGGTTCGCGCCGAGCGAGCCACCACGTACAGGAGCCCCCATGAAGTACACACGCATCCTCTCCGCCGCCGCCGCCACGCTCCTCGTCGTCGCCGTCGCCTCCCCCGGCGTCAGCCAGACCAAGAAGGCCACCGTCAAGACCCAGGCCAAGGAGACCCCCGTCAGGACTCCTACCCCCAGGGTCGAGGTCGCCTCCAACGCCGATCGCCTGCGCGACAACAAGAACGAGACCTACAAGGCCCAGTGCATCGAGGCCATCGGGGACGCCCTCAACGCCCAGGTCACCTACGACGAGCAGAACTGCAAGATGCGCCTGAAGGCGAACAACGGCAGCAACCCGCTCTCGTTCTCGTTCAAGATGGAGTCGGTCGACGTCAGCGCAGGGGGCGGACCTGGGACCAAGTTCCACGTGACGTGCCGCGATGGCTCGGAGTGCGTGTCCGACAACCGCGGGACCACCGCCAGCGGGATGGGGAAGAGAAGCGGCCGCGGGTTCCAGGTCCGGAACGAGCCGTCCAAGGACCTCGGCATGTGCATGGAGTGGCTCAAGGATCGCTGCAAGAACTGAGCGCGACGTCGCGACCTCACTGCGACTCGACGACCCAGTCCGTCCCGTCGAAGTACGTGTAGACGAGGTTGCGGTCGTCGTCGTCGTAGTAGGCCACGTGCGTCCTCTCGAAGCCGTCGACCGCGATCGACGGCTTCGAGGGCCTGCCGAACGTCGTCAACGACCTCGACGACCACCGCCCGCTGTCGTCGATCTCGGAGAACTTGAGCTCCCCCTCGGTCGGTCTGGTCTTGACGACGAACACGACCTCGGGGCTCCCCTCCCTCAGCGTGATCTCGAACTCCGACAGGTCCTCCGCCTCTGACAGCGTCACCTCGCTGACCCAGCTGAACGTCTCGCTCGTCGCGTAGACCAGCTCCTTCGCCCCTGGGTCCCAGAGCAGCGCGTGCGCTCTGTTCTGCCCGTCGATCACGACGTCGCTCACGCTCCCCAACGTGTCACTGCTCTCGAACGCCCTCGCCCTCGGCCACCCCAGGTCCGTGCGACGTACGTCGTACAGGCCGCCGTCGAACCCTCGCACCCTCGTGCTCTTGTGCAGGATGCGAGGGCTGCCATCAGGCCTGAGCGCCAGCGACACGTGCTCGACCACGCCCAGGTCTTCGATCGACCCGTCGATCTCCCAGGCCCCCGACGCGTTCGACGCGTACACGAGCTCGCTGGGCTCGTCGTCACCCCCTGGACCCTGCGGCACCAACGCGTACGCGACCCCCATACCTTCCACGTCGAGCCCGTAGGAGTGTATCGACAAAGGCGCGTCCCCTGAGTGGATGACCTCGTGGTTCCACTCGCCCTGGCGTAGGCGCGACGAGAGGATCACGTCCGCGTCGTTGGTCTTCGCCTGATGCACGATGTGAGGTTCGCCCGACGCGCTCACCACGAGGTGCGGCTCGAACCCGCTCGCCTCGTATCCTCTCATCTCCGGCGTGTTCTCCTGCGTCCAGGCGTCACCGGTCCACCTGATGTAGCGCAGCGCCTGGTTCGAGTTGTCCTGGTAGGCGATGTGAGGGAAGCCTTTCGCGTCGACCGCTATCGAGGGCTCGAAGCCCGTGTCGCCCGACAGGTCCAGGACCCCCGCGTTGACCCCTGGCGCCTTGTCGCAGCACCCTCGCGAGCACTCGAACTGCGGCGCCTCACAGCGCACCGTGACATCACCCCCGGCGTCACCCGCAGCATCACCCACGTCCGCTCCCACATCGCTCGATGCGTCTGGCGATGCGTCCTCTCCCGGAGCTGTCGAGCTGGCCTGACACAACCCCTCCACGCACGCCTCGGTGGCCGCGCAGGTCGCGCTCGTCTCGCACGCGCGGTCGTCGCGCAGGCACCCCGCCATCGCCGCCGCGAGCACCACGAGCCCCGCCGCCGCCTTCAGTCTCACCATCATCGCGTCACTCGTCGTAGCTGTCGCAGTGGGTCACGTAGGTGCTGCCCGAGAGCGTCCCGCCCTCGAAGGTCAGCGACACGTCGAACGCCACGAACCCGTCGGGGTCGCTCGGCGCCGCGCCTCCCACGCACTCCGCGCACACGCTCGCTGCCCTGGGCGTGACCTCGACGCCCGTCGCCCGCGCCGGCGCCACGGCGTCGAACAGCGTGCCCTCGAAGTCGAGCAGCGCGCCCGACAGGCCGTCCTCTCCCGACGTGTACGTGCGAGCCTCGAGCGGCCACGGGAGCCCGGACAGCACGAGCGTGCGCGAGGGCGTGGGCGAGTTCATCGTGGGGCACTCGTCGACGCCGCCGCCGTGCAGCTCCACGTAGAGCGTGCGCGCTCCATCCTCGGCGGGCGCGTTCAGGCCATAGAAGCCGAACTCGAGCGGCTCGGTGACTTCACCGAACGTCGCGGCGACGTCTCGCGTCCTGCACGCGCCTTCGCACACCTCGGACAAACCCTGCTCACCCATATCCTGCTCCATACCCATGTCTTGAGCCGCATCCAGGGCGGCGTCCTGTGTGACGTCGTCGGACGCGTCCTCAGGCGAGGCGTCCTCACCCACGTCCTTCGACGGCGCATCCTCCAGGGACGCATCCGACGACGACGTATCCGATGACGACGCGTCCTCGACGCCCGCGTCCACCCCAGGCTCGTTCGAACCCTCGGGGCATCCCAGGAGCGCGAGCATGAGGATCGAGAGCGCCCACGGCGCCATGTCGTGTTTCACGTGAAACATCTCGTGATGTTCTCCTTGAGATCTCTGCGCGCTCAGAACGAGAAGTCTTTCGAGCCGAACATGTTCCCTCCCGCCGCCGCCGACGCGCCCGGGGGATCCGATGGGATGAGCACGCCCGACCCGGGCTTGCGCCTGAGGTAGAGCTGCGGCGGGCGAGGCCCGTAGTTCGACTTCGTCACGTTGAAGACGGCCATGTTCGGCACCACCTCGCCGTCCTCGAACACCTGCGCGAGGTTCCCCTGCCAGCGCGCGCCGTCCGTGAGCGCCGACGCGCCGCGCGCGGCCACCGAGCGGCTCCCGCTCGACTGCGACGCCCTCGCCGCCTTCGTCGTGTGGTGCGCGCACAGCACCGTCGGCTTGCCCGGCAGCTCCGTGAGCTGCTCGAGCAGCTGCACGAACCTCGTCGCGAACGCGTTGTCCTTCTCCGCGTCGATCCCCATGAACCGGCTCGCCGGGTCCAGGACGATCAGCTTCCACCCGTCCGGCGGCGCGTGCTGGCGCAGCTGCTGCTCGAACCGCTCGTGCTGGAAGCTTCGGTCTCCGTCGCTCAGGAACTCCACGAAGTGTCCCGCCAGCGGCAGCGGCCACAGCAGCTGCTCCATGTCCGAGAGGTGGTGCTCGGCCAGGTCCAGGTGCCTCGACACGTCGTACAGGCGCCGGTGCATCTCCTCCGGATCCTCCTCGCCCATCGCCATGAACACCGCGCCCTTCGAACCCGCGGGGACGCTGAAGTTCTGGAACCACGGGGTCCCCGTCGCCACCGAGATCGCGAGCTGCGTGAGCGCCCACGACTTGCCGATGCCTCCCTCTCCCACGAAGAATCCCACCTTCCCCAGCGGCAGCACGCACTCCCCGTCTCGTTCCAGCAACACGCGGCGCGCGGGCGGCGTCCGCCCGAGCCAGCCCAGCTTCGACAGCGGGCTCACCATCCCCGTCCAGTCGCCGCGCCCCTCGAGCTCGGCGAGCTCCTCGTTGAGCGTCTTGACCTTCAGGTAGATCTCGGCCTGCTCGGTCTTGAGCTCGAGCAGGCGCTGCGCCTTCCTCGTCTCGTCCTCGACCTTGCGGTGCTCCCACGCCTCACGCCACTGGTCGCGGACCATGCCCCCGTCTTCTGTCCCGTCGTGTGTGTCGTCCTGATCGCTCACAGTGCGTCCTCCAGTGCGTCGCGCACCAAGTCTGACAGAGAACCCCGCATGTGCAAGTCGTTCACGTCGTGATCGTCGGCCTGCAACCTCACGCGAACCTTCGACTTCGTCCTCTCGAACGCCGCGTCGAACCCCAACCCCTCGCGCTGTGCTGCATACAGTAACAGCCCGAAGATGTCGTCCGCCACGATCTGTCCTCCCGTGCGCGCGTCACCCTCGTTCTTCTTCGACGTGTTCCCCTCGTCCATCACACACACCACCCGCTGGGCCCCCTCGAGCAACCCCGCGTACTCCTGCGGGTAGCCCTGTGACATCGCCACCAGCCCCACCGGCACCACGTACAGCCCCGTCTCCATCTTCGCCGCGCAGTCGGCCACCGACAGCCAGTCAGGCTCCCCCTCGCACACCACCACCGCGTACCTCGGGTCCGACGGGTCCTCCGAGACTGTCTCTTATACACATCTCCGAGCCCACGAGACAGGCAGAAATCTCGT
>CAJXPN010000081.1 GCA_913058025.1 uncultured Myxococcales bacterium
TGTCGCCGTCGGCGGGGTCCGAGTTGAGGTCGCCGGCGACGAAGAACAGCTCCGAGAGCTCGAGCCCGCCCGATGCGCCCTGGTCATCGGTGATGTAGCCCGAGGCGTCGTCGCCGCTCAAGTAGTCGACCCAGAGGCGGATCTCGTCGTGGTTGCGACGGCCGTTGCGGTCCTCGTCTCCGTCGAAGCTCGGCGGGGTCGGGTGGCTGGCGAGGACGTGGATCGTCTGCCCGTCGACGTCCACGGGGACGTCGATGTGGTTCTTGGACGACAGGCGCATCACGTCGATGGCGGCGGCCGAGTAGAAGTCGGCGGGCTGGAGGTTGCCGGGCATGTCCTTCCACTTCAGCTTGCGCATCGTGCGCGCGGCGGCGGCGTCGATGGGGAACCTGGACAGGACGACCATGCCGTACTGGCCGGGGTAGCGCCCGAAGCCGAAGGAGTCGTCGCCGTAGGCCTGCGAGCCGACGCTTCCGTCGGAGGCGCCGTCGTTGTTGAGGTCGACGCCGGTGGGCTCGCCGGTGTTCGTCTCGGCGACGTAGACGTGGGGGTAGCTCAGGGGCTCGAGCCCGGCCTGCGCGACCTCGAGGTAGGCCGAGACGAACAGCGCGGCGGGGTCCCCGGCGGGGTCCCTGTCGAACTCGTTGAGGAGCACGATGTCGGGGCGTACGCGCTGGAGCACCTCGGCGACCTGGCGCGCGTGCGTGTCCTCGCCGCCGGCGAGCTCGGTCGCGAGCTGCCCCTCGCTCGTTCGGAACATCGACACGTTGTAGGTCGCGAGGCGCACGCGCACGGGCGGCGTGACCTCGGCGTCCGGTGTGTCCGATGCGTCACGGCCCGACTCGCCTGCGTCCTCCTCCGAGGTCGGAGGGGTCGAGCACGCGAGCGCGGTGAAGGCGAGGAGTGAGGCGAGGGTGTGAGCGCGGCGCATGGTGTGGTCCTCTGCGAGGTGGACGATATCGTCGCCTCTATACCACGCGCGCGCGCTCGTCGCCCGTCAGTCGGACTTGGGCTTGGGCTTGCCCTTGTTCTTGTTCGTCTTCTTGCCCTTGTTCTTGCCGCGACCCTTCAGCTTGGACTTCTCCTTGGAGTTGCGTCCGCGCTTGAAGTTGGGGTTGGGGGCCGAGGGCTTCTGGCCGGGAGGCCTCGAGGGGCGCTCGCTCCTGGCCTCCTGGCGAGTGTCGCTACCGCGGACCTCGTCGTCGGAGCCACGGTCGGAGCCACGGTCGGAGTTCCCGTCGGAGTCACCGTCGGAGGAGTCCATCGCGAGCCTGAGCGGGACCTGACGGCCCCGGATCTCGATGCTGTCGCGCTCGAGCAGGAGCGACGCGGCGACCTCACGCGGCAGGCCGACGAAGGCGCGGTTGCCGCCCATCGAGATCTTGCCGATGAGGTTCGACGCGAGGCCGACGTCGTTACACAGCGCGCCGACGAAGTCGGCCGGGCGCATCCCGTCCTGGCGGCCGACCGGGAAGAAGAGCTCGACCTCGTTGAGCTGCTTGAAGCGCTCCTCCATGTCCTGGGGCATCTCGCGGGTTTGCTGCTCCCTGGCCTTGGGGATGGCGCGGCGGATGTCGAAGTCACGCTCGAGCGCGAGCAGCGAGAGCGCGGCGGCTGCCACGTCCTCGGCGGTCCACTCGGTCGCGTCGAGGATCTCGGCGAGCCACGCCTCGGCGCGCTCCCCGCCCGACGCGTCGATGGCCGCGTCGAGCTCCTCGACGAGCGAGGCGCGCTGCGCCTTTCCGATGTCGGCGTCCGACGGCAGCGTCATCTGCTCGATCCGCTGGCCGATGTCCCGCTGGATCCTGTTGATCTTACCCTGCTCGCGCGGCGTGGCCATTGTGATGGCCCAGCCGTCACGGCCCGCTCGCGCCGTGCGGCCGATGCGGTGGACGTAGATCTCGGAGTTCTCCGGGAGATCGTAGTTGATCACGTGGGTGATGTGGTTGACGTCGAGGCCGCGGGCGGCGACGTCGGTCGCCACGACGACGTCGACGCGGCGCGCGCGCAGCTTCGCCATCACGCGCTCACGGGCGGCCTGGCTCAGGTCGCCGTGGAGCGAATCCGAGGAGAACCCGCGCGAGGACAGCGTGTCGCCGAGCTTGGCGACAGAGGCGCGGGTGCGCGCGAAGATGAGCGTCGCGTCGCGCTGCTCCGAACGCAGGATGCGCACGAGCGCCTCTTCCTTGCGGCGGTGCGGGATCTTGAGCCAGCGCTGCGCGACGTGCGAGGCGCCCAGGCCCTTGGACTCCACCTGCGCGAACGCAGGGTCATTGAGGTAGGTCTTGGCGATGCGCTTGATCGCGGGCGGCATCGTCGCGGAGAAGAGCGCGATCTGGCGCCCGTCGGGGGACGCTGCGAGGACCTTCTCGACGTCGTCGATGAAGCCCATCTGGAGCATCTCGTCGGCCTCGTCGAGGACGAGGACCTCGAGCTTGCTCAGGTTGAGCGAGCCGCGGTCCATGAGGTCGAGCACGCGGCCGGGCGTACCCACCACGACGTCCACGCCGGACCTGAGCGCCTGGAGCTGCTGCTTGTACGCGACCCCGCCGTAGATCGTGAGGAGCTTGATGGGGAGGTAGCGGGCGAACTGGTCGAGGGCGACCGCGACCTGCTTGGCGAGCTCGCGCGTGGGGGCGAGGATGAGCGCTCGGGGCGCTCGGCCTCCCGCGCGCAGCCTGTGGAGCAAGGGGAGGCCGAAGGCGGCCGTCTTGCCCGAGCCCGTGCGCGCGCCGCCGATCACGTCGCGTCCTTCCATCAGCAACGGGATCGCCTCGGACTGGATCGGCGTCGGGCTCTCGAACCCGAGCCCTTCGAGCGAGCGAAGCAAGCGCTCGTCGAGGCCAAGGTCTTTAAACAGTGGTGTATTTTGGGCGTCGTCGCCCTTCGTGTCATGACTCATTGGGATCTTTCCTGATTCGCGTTCTCGCCGTCAGGAACATCCCAATGGCGCGCGCTCCCCATAGTGGGCGCGCGCGGTTTGCGCAAGCCTCAATGAACGCGGGCGCGTCCTTTCATCGATCACCTGACCTCCATGAAGTGCCCGACGATCCTCCACTTTCCGTCGATGTCGGTCATGCCGAGCCCGAACGGGCGCCGCTCTCCATCCCGGCCGGAGACACGCGTGCATGCGATGAAGACGACCTCTTGCTCGAAGTCCTCGACCGCCGCGACGATCTCTGGGGGGACGCCCTCGAGGTCCGCGATGTCGTCGCTCGTGTAGTACGCGACGTCCTCGAACGTGTCGTTCATCCCCGTGGCCTCCATCATGGGGATCTGCTCGATCATCTTCGCGCGCATCGTCGCGCCGTCGATCACCTGGGCTTGCCCCTTCCTCGTGATGACGACGCCTGCCTCGTCGTCCCACAGCTCGTAGGTCGATGGCCTGGTCGCCCGCGCGGGCTCGTTCACGAGGTCGAACAGGCACTTCGACGCCTCCTGGTGCTTGCCCTTCGCGGCGAGCGCGTCGCAAGACTTCGCGGCCTCGACCGAGTCGTGCGGCGCGCAGCCGAGCGAGAGCGTCGCTGCGCAGAGGGCGAGCGTGAGCATGGCGTGTGTCGTCGAGCGTTTCATGTGTCCCCTTTGTCTGAAATGTATGGCGTACGCGGCGCTATCGGCGGCGCTCGGTACAATGACATAACCGCATCCGGGAGCATCGGCAAGGCGCCCTCAGAGCTCCTCGCGGCTCCCCGCGCGCCTCCACTCGTCGAGGTGGATGGAGTTCGTGGTTCGGATCTCGGGGTTCCGATAGATCCCCAGCTTGAGGTACGCCGGGGCGCGGTTGTACATGTTCCGGCCGCGCGCGTACCCGCCCCCGCCATGTGGCAGCGGCTCGCCGTCGATCCAGACTCCGGCGAAGCCCGACGCGTCGAGCGCGAAGCTCGTGTGCGCGACGACCTCGTGCCACTCCCCCTTCGTGATGGCCGCTGCCCCGACCGGGGAGAGGTCGCCGGCGACCCCGTAGTTCATCACCACGAAGGGGTCCCCGGGCGTGAGCGTATCGGGGAGGCCCGCCGCCGAGAGCTCACTGTCGTAGATCGCGTCGTACACGCCGTAGTTGAGCGAGATCATCGGCGAGTTGTTCGGGTAGCCCTCCCAGGACTCGCCGCGTGACGTGTCTGGCTGGTCGTGCCACTGCGCGATGACCTGCCAGCGCAGGTCCTCCGGGGCGGCGTCCTGGAAGTCGGCCGGGATCATGAACCGCCAGCTCGTCCAGGCCTCCTGGCAGACCGGATCGGAGTCGTTCGCGCTGATCTCGGCGCGGTTCCCTCCGTTGGTGACCTCTCCGCCGCGCACCGTCAGCGCCAGCGCGCCGTCCTCGCTCACCGCGGGCTCGGACACGAACGCCAGGCTGTCTTCCCCCGCGACCTCGAACGCGAAGCGCGTCGCGTCCGGCGCCTCGCCCAGGCCCTCCTGCCACGGCGCCGCGAGCGTCGTCTCTGCGCACGCCTCGGGCTCGACCCACTCGCCGTTCGCGGGGCCACAGGCCGATGAGAGCGCGAACGTCATCACGAGCAGGTGTCTTCGCATCGTCGGATCCTGGCGTGGAGTGTCGGTAGGACACGTCGATTCTAGCAATGGGGGCTTGCTCGATCCACCTTCGTGAATAAATATGAACGTGTTCATATTAGGCGCGAGGCATCGCGGAGGCGACGGTATGGCGAGGTGGTCGAAGGAGAAGCGCGCGGAGGTCCGAGGGGAGATCCTCGTGGCCGCCCGCGCGATCTTCGAGGAGCTCGGGTTCGAGGGCGCCTCGATGCGAGACATCGCGTCGCGAGCCGGCGTCGGCGTCGGCACGCTGTTCAACTACGCCGAGGACAAGCGCGCGCTGCTGTACGCGGCGCTGCGCGACGACCTCGAGCGCGTGCTTGAGCAGTGTGTGACGCAGATGCCGGCGCCGGAGGAGGGCCTCGAGGCTCTCCTCGTGCACACCGCGGGTGTGTTCTATCGGTTCTATGGCGAGCGGCCGGTGCTCTCGCGGGCGCTGCTCGAGCAGTCGATGTTCGCGCGCGGAGAGGCTGGCGACGCGTTCCGCGGCCAGGCCATGCGCGTGGGCGCCGAGATGATCACGCGCGTCGTCGAGATGCAGCGGCTCGGGCTCGTCGACGCGCATGCGTCGCCCCGGAAGATCACGCTCGCCTTCTTCTCACACTATTACTTCGCCCTGATCTCGGGGTTCAACGGCGATGGGTTCGACGCCGCGGCCATGACCGCGCGCGTCGGGCTCCTCGCGCATCAGCTCACGCGCGGCGTGGGCGCAAAGGAGCGTGACGATGGCCAGGCGACGTAGCATCTACAAGACTGAAGAGGGCAGGGCGACGATGGCGCGCTGGTACGAGCGCTTCGTGGATCGGCTCGGGCGAGACAGGATCACCTTCGAGGAGGTCGACACTCGCTTCGGTCGCACGAACGTGATGATCGCCGGCTCCTCAGACCTCCCGCCGCTGTGGTGCTTCCACGGGGCGATGGCGAGCGCGCCCGCCGCGCTCGCGCAGATCCCCGCGCTCATGGACCACTTCCAGGTCTTCTTCCCCGACACGGTCGGGCAGCCAGGGCGCTCGGACGAGGCCCGGCTGGACTGGCAGGGCGACGAGCACGGGTACTGGATCGTGGACATCCTCGACGGCTTCGGCCTCGAGTCGGTCTCGGCGCTCGGGTGCTCACTGGGCGGCTACGTCCTGCTGCGCGCGGCGCAGGTCGCACCGGAGCGCATCGGCCGCGCCGCGCTCTGGGTCCCTGGCGGCGTCATCAAGCCGTCGTATTCGAACATGTTCGGCCTCATCGGCGCCGGGATCATGTACTCGCTGCGCCCCACGACCGCGCGCCTGGAGCGCATGCTCGCGCCCATGTTCACCGACATCGACGACGAGTACGTCGCCTTCATGGGCGACAGCCTCGCCCACGTCCACCCCGACCGGAGGTTCCCGGCGACGCTCCCCGACGGCGCGCTGGACGCCTGGCGCGCCCCCGTCATGCTCATCACCCACGAGCTCGACACGGTCTTCCCGGCGGGGGACGTCGAGCGCCGCGCGGCCACGCTCATCCCGAACATCGAGCGCTCGATGCGCGTCCCCGGCGCGCGCCACATGCCGCCCTTCGACCAGACCCATCTCGCCACGATCACCGACCCGTTGGTGGACTTCCTCGAGGGCTGATCAGTCCTTGCGCCACATCAGGTCCGTGCGCAGCACGTACTTCGTCCCGCGCACGAGCGGCATCCCCTCGTGCATCAGGTGGTGATCGAAGCAGAGCAGGGCGCCCACCTCGGGCGCGACCTTGACCTCTCGACCCTTCGCCAGCTCCAGGCGGGTCTCGCCGCCGCCGAGCGCGCCGCTCAGGTACACCAGCACCGTGTGGCAGCTCACGCGCCCATCCGCCGCGCCGAACGGCTTGTCCACGTGCGCCCGGAAGCGCTGCTCGCCCGTGTACCTGTACCAACGCAGCCGCTCGTTCATCCCGACGAGCGTGTGGTCGCCCACCGCGTGCCGGCGCATCATCTGCCGCGCGCGCCAGCCGACCGGGAGCACCGACTCCAGGCGCTCCATGAGCTCCTGGGCCAGCGCCGCGTCGTCCTCGACCACGCGGTCGTTGTCCCGCACCGCCTTCACGCGCGTCCCGTGCACGCCGCCGAACAGCGCCTGCTCGAAGCCTATCCCCTCGACCCTTTCGATCATCCGGGCGCAGCGCTCGGGCGGGAGGAACCCCCGAACCACGAACGCGTCCCTCGAGAGCTCCTCGAGCTCGATGCCGTCTCTCGATGCGATCATCGCGTCACCTCCCGTTCGTAATCGGTGTCCTCGTGTGGGCTGTGTCTACCTTCGGGGCGTGCGGTTTTGTTCCTTCGTGTGGGCTGGACACGATGGCGCCGTGGGCACCGCGCCGTCAGAGCGCTATCGACAGGAGCGCGCGCCGGTGTGATCATGCCCGACGTCGTTGTGAGACCGTGGCATCCAGAACCATCTTTTTGAGAGGACGCCGTGGCGCGCAGGCGAGGTAGACCGACGTGGGCGGTGGGGAAGGACGCGCTGATGCACGTGCTCGATGGCCTCGGCCACGAGGGCGCGACGATCAGCCGGCTCGATTACATCGGCGCGGGCCTGACGTACCGGACGGTGAAGGTCCAGGTCGAGATCGAGGGCCGCACGCACCGCCTCGTGGTGCGGGTCCCGGGCGTGGACGCGGGCGAGTCGCAGCCCGAGGAGGCGCGGCTGGAGTCGGAGGTGCGCGCGGCGGTGCGCGCGCAGGGTCCCCCGTTCTACGTGCCCAGGTTGTGGGGCTTCGCCGAGGTCGAGCACGGCCTGGCGGTGGTCGAGGAGGAGGGTCTGGGCGCCCCGCTCGACGGGACCTCGCGTAAGAACCTCGTGTCCCCGCTCGACGTCACCGCGCAGACCGCGGCGCATTGCCACTGCCTGGACACCGATCACCTGCGCGACATCATCGAGGCGTGGCCGACGTGTCGCGAGCACGCGCTGGACCTGCTCGTGGATCTCGAGGTCGTGGGCGAGTCGATCGCCCGGCGCGCGGCGGAGTGGGGCAGGGCGAACCTGCCGCCCGAGGACGAGCCTCGCCTCCTGCACGGCGACCTGCTCGGGCAGAACATCCTCGTGTCCGACGACCCCACTCGGTCGGTCACGCTCATCGACTGGGGCGAGGCGTGCGTGGGCGACCCCGCCTACGACCTGGCCTGTGTGTCGCGTGGCAACCACCGCTTCTTCGACGGCCGCCGCAGCCTCGCCGAGCTTCTCCTCGCCTACAACGTCTTCGCGCCGACCCCGCTGGACTGGAAGCGCGTGCGACTCTACGAGCTCTGCATCATCGGGGACTGGCTCTTCGAGGCCATCGACGACGACGACGACGCCCTCGTCGACCGCTACACCAAGAAGCTCGAGCGCGCGCTGCGCGCCGGCCCCGAGTAGCCGATCTTCTCAACGCAGCGTTTCCGTTCGGTGGTCTGTCACGTCACGTCGCCGTGACCACGATTGATGGCGCACGCGCTCGATCTTCGGGCGCCCCCAAGACCTCCAGCGCACAAAAGGAGCGCCGCCATGTCCAAGGACGCCGTCCTCGAGACGTTCCCCCTCAGCTTCCAGTGGCCCGCCGCAGACCCCTTCTTGTTCTGCGTCCACCACCACGACGCCTACCCCGCCGGTGACGAGCGGATGGCCCCGCCGATCGCCGAGCTCGCGGGGCGTCAGCTCGGCTCCGACTTCAGCGGCAAGGACGGCTGGAGCATGTACCACGGCGGCGTCGTGCCGGGCTTCCCGCCCCACCCGCACCGTGGCTTCGAGACGATCACCATCGCGCGCCAGGGCTACATCGACCACAGCGACTCCATGGGCGCGACCGCGCGCTTTGGCCACGGCGACGTCCAGTGGATGACCGCCGGGAGCGGCGTCGTGCACTCGGAGATGTTCCCGCTCGTCGAGCGCGACGCGCCCAACACCACCGAGCTGTTCCAGATCTGGCTCAACCTCCCCGCCGCCTCGAAGATGGTCGAGCCCCACTTCACGATGCTCTGGGCCGAGGACGTCCCGCGCATCACGCACGAGGACGCCGCGGGAAAGAAGACGAGCGCGCGCCTGATCTCGGGCGCGCTCGGTGAGCACGCGCCGCCGGCGCCGCCGCCCGACTCGTGGGCCTCCGACGCGCGCGCCGACGTCCTCATCGTGACCGCGCGCATGGAGCCGGGCGCGAGGTGGTCGCTGCCCGCGGCCGCAGACGGCGTGCACCGCATCCTCTACTTCTTCGAGGGTGGCGCGCTGCGCGTGGCGGGGGAGGCGCTCTCACCGCGCCACGGCGCGCTCGTGGACCCGACGGCCGAGCTCGCGCTCGAGAACACCGGCGACGACGAGGTCGAGCTGCTCGTGCTCCAGGGCCGCCCCATCGGAGAGCCCGTCGCGCAGCACGGCCCGTTCGTGATGAACACGCAAGGTGAGATCCGCCAGGCGATGCTCGACTACCAGCGCACGCAGTTCGGCGGCTGGCCCTTCGGTGAGCGCGAGCCGGTGCACGAGCGCGGACGCGGCAGGTTCGCCGCGCACGCCGACGGCCGGACGGAGGAGCCGGGCTGAGCCCGTCGGCTCACTTCCCATTGAGCTTGCGGATCGCCTTCGTGGCGGTCTTGAGCGCGCCGTCGTAGGTGCTCGGGAAGAGGCGGACCATCGCGTCGATCATCTGAGCGTCCTGCCCGATGAGGATGCGCGGGGAGCGAGCGGCGACGCCGTCGAGGATCGTGCGCGCGGCCTCGGGCGCGGTCGTCCGTGCGCCGCGCTCGAAGTCGTCGACCATCGTGTCGACCGAGCGGCGCGCGCTGATCGTGTTCACGTGCATTCGGCCGTTGCGGATGATGTTGGTCTTGATGCCGCCGGGGTGGACGCTCGTGGCGAGGACGTTGGTCCCGGAGAGCTCCTGCCGGAGCGCCTCGGTGAACCCACGCACCGCGAACTTCGAGGCGTTGTAAGCCGACTGCGTGGGCACGCCCATCAGCCCGAAGACACTCGAGATGTTCACGATCACGCCGTCGTCGCGCTCGATCATGTGGTCCAGGAACGCCTTCGTCCCGTAGACCACACCCCAGAAGTTGATGCCCATGAGCCACTCGAAGTCTTCGTAGCTCGTGTCCTGGACGGTGTCCGAGAGCGCCACGCCGGCGTTGTTGATGACGACGTCGGCGCGGCCGAAGTGGAGCAGGACCTCGTCGCGGTGGGCGTAGACGGCCTCGCGATCGGAGACGTCCACGACCGCGGTGTGCACGCTGTCTCTTATACACATCTGACGCTGCCGACGATCTACTCTGTGTAGATCT
>CAJXPN010000082.1 GCA_913058025.1 uncultured Myxococcales bacterium
CAAAGACACGCGCACCACCCACCAAGAACAGCCCAGATGTCCTGAGCCCCCTGCCGAAGGCGGGGGGCGCCAAGCGCGCAGCGCGGCGGCGGGGCTACTGACCCGCACCACACTCCCCGCCCGCCCGAACGCTCCCCAAACAGCCCCGAACTGGACTCAGCCCACACGAACGCCCCAAAACGAAGAGGGCCCGGCGTCACCGCCGGGCCCTCTCGATGCTCGAAGCCGTCAGCTCAGGTGGGGCTGACCATCTCGGCGGGCTTGACGGCGGCGTCGAAGGCTTCGCCGGTCATGTAGCCGAGCTCGACGATGGCCTCGCGGAGCGTGGAGCCCTCCTCGTAGGCCTTCTTGGCGACCTTGGCGGCCTTGTCGTAGCCGATGTGGGTGTTGAGCGCGGTGACGAGCATGAGCGAGCGGTTGAGGTTGAGGTCGATCCGCTCGCGGGCGGGCTCGATGCCCACGACGCAGTGGTCGGTGAACGAGTTGCAGGAGTCGGTGAGGACCCGGATCGACTCGAGCACGGTGTGGGCGATCATGGGCATGTAGACGTTGAGCTGGAAGTTGCCGCCGGCGGCGGCGATGCCGATGGCGGCGTCGTGGCCGAGCACGTAGGCGCAGACCATGACCATGGCCTCGGCCTGGGTCGGGTTGACCTTGCCGGGCATGATCGAGGAGCCGGGCTCGTTGGCCGGGATCGTGATCTCGCCGATGCCGCAGCGGGGGCCGCTGGAGAGCCAGCGGACGTCGTTGGCGACCTTGTTGAGCGTGGTCGCGAGCGTCTTGAGCGCGCCGTGAGCCTCACAGAGGGCCTCCTTGCCGGCGAGCTGGGCGAACTTGTTGGGCGCGGGCTTGAAGGGGTGGCCGGTGAGGTCGGAGAGCGCGGCGCAGACCTTGGCGTCGTAGCCGATCTTGGTGTTCAGGCCGCTGCCCACGGCGGTGCCGCCGATGGCCAGGTCGTAGAGCAGCTCGAGCGAGTGCACGACGGCGCGGCGCGAGTAGGTGAGCTGGGCCGACCAGGCCGAGAGCTCCTGACCGAGCGTCAGCGGCGTCGCGTCCATGAGGTGCGTGCGGCCTGTCTTGATGATGTCGGCGAAGGCGGCCGCGCGCTCGTCGATCGTGGCGATGAGGTGGTCGACGGCCGGGAGCAGGGCGCCCACGAGCTCGTCGACGACGGCGACGTGGATCGCGGTCGGGAAGCTGTCGTTGGTCGACTGCGACTTGTTCACGTCGTCGTTCGGGTGAACGGGGCTCTTCGAGCCGAGCACCCCGCCCAGCATCTCGATGGCGCGGTTCGCGATGACCTCGTTCGTGTTCATGTTGGTCTGCGTGCCCGAGCCGGTCTGCCAGACGACCAGCGGGAAGTGGTCGTCGAGGTCGCCGGCGATGACCTCCTTGGCGGAGGCCTGGATCGCGTCCTTCTTGTCGTCGGCGAGCAGCCCGAGCTCGTTGTTCGCGCGCGCGGCGGCCCACTTCACCGAGCCCAGCGCCTTGATCATGGGGCGAGGCATGCGGTGCCCGCCGATCTTGAAGTTCTCGAGAGAACGCTGCGTCTGGGCTCCCCAGTAACGGTCGGTGGGGACCTCGACGGGGCCCATGCTGTCGTGCTCGGTGCGTGTGGACATGATCGCTCCTGTGGTGGTCTGGAGTAAGCGCGGGATGCGCGCGGATCGTCTATCATCAAGGCGCCGGCGTTGGCGAGGCGCGCTCCCGTGGGGCGCGGCGAGCATCCCATATGGAGGAGCGCGTACGGAGAGGGCTTGGGTGATGAGCGAGGACGCAGCAGACAGTGGGCGAGGACGGGGCTGGACGCCAGGCGGCGCGGACGGTTGGGTGGACGACTCCTACGCGCCCAGCGTGGGCGTGGGCGAGACGTTCAAGTCGCTGGTGAACGCGCCGCGTGACCGGGCGCCGACCGAGGCGGAGCTCGCATCGAGGGCGCGCGCGATGGCGCTCTTCTGCCACATGAGCGTGCTGTTCGGGCTGCCGATCTTCATGCTCCCGATGTACACACGAGACGATCCCTTCGTGCTCCACCACGCCAAGGCCGCGGGCGCGATCTTCTGTGTGTTCTATGGGTCACTGATCGCGGGGATCGCGCTCAACCCCTGGATCTTTTTCGGGGTGATCGCGGCGTACCTGCCGGGGCTGCTCGCGGTCCACCACGCGGCGGGCGGTGAGCGGGCCGGCTGGCTCGCGCTCGGGTGGATGGGAGAGGCGCTCTTCTTCCCGATTCAGCTCAAGCCCGAGGCGCGCCGGCTGGCCTCGGAGCGGCCGACGCGACTGCTCGACCGTTGACTCAGACGCGGCTCTCTCTGGGGGGGGACCTCGTGTTGTTCGAGGGGCTCGTGTGTCTAGGTTTCCGAGCGTTCAACGAGAGCAGGGAGGCGTGCGGTGCGGCGAGCGGACAAGGCAAAGAAGATAGGCGAGTTGCTCGACGAGCTCTACCCGACGGTCGAGCCGCCGCTCGATCACTCGGATGCGTACACGCTGTTGGTGGCGGTGCTGATGTCCGCGCAGTGCACGGACGAGCGCGTGAACCTGGTCACGCCGGGGCTCTTCGCGATGGCCGCGGACGCGGAGTCGATGGCCGCGCTCGAGGTCGACGCGATCAAGGAGGCGATCAAGTCGTGCGGCCTGGCTCCGACGAAGGCCAGGAACATCAAGGCGCTCTCCGAGCTGATCGTGGAGCGGCACGGCGGCGAGGTGCCCGGGACGCTCGACGCGCTCGAGGAGCTCCCGGGCGTGGGCCACAAGACCGCGTCGGTGGTGATGTCGCAGTGGTTCGGGGAGCCGATGTTCCCCGTCGACACGCACATCCACCGCCTCGCGGCCCGCTGGGGCCTGAGCGAGGCGAAGAACGTCGTCCAGACCGAGCGTGACCTCAAGAGGGTCTTTCCGAAGGAAGATTGGAACCGTAAGCACTTGCAGATCATATTCTTTGGGCGAGAGTACTGCCCGGCGCGTGGACACGACCTCACGGGGTGTCCAGTCTGCAGATGGGCGGCGACGAAGAAGCGGATCCGTGAAGAGGCGAGGCGATGATGAACGTAGAACCCACGAGCTTGATGTTCGTCGCAGGCGCAAAGCCGCTTGCTGGCGCGCGCGTTCGTCTGCGGGCGGAGCCGTCTCATGAGTGGACCACCGACGCCGAAGGGCGCGTGAAGCTGAGCATCGCGCGCGGCGTGCATCAGTTCGAGGTCAGCGTGGCCGGGGACGAGTGGCTCCCGCACCAGGTCGACACGTCTGGGCGCTCGAGCCTGCTCGTCGTACACGTGAAGGGGAAGTCGACGCCCGCCACGGTCGCCCGGACCACCGCGGGTGGCTTCCTCGCCTCCCAGATCGAGGCGATGGGTGAGCGCTACGTCTTCGAGCGCGTGCTCGGGCGCGGCGGCATGGGGGTCGTGATCAAGGCGCAGGACACGGTGCTCGAGCGCAGCGTGGCGATGAAGGCGCTGAGCGAGGAGCTGCGCGACAACGCCGAGGCTCAGCGCGTGTTCCTGGCCGAGGCGAGGGCGCTCGCGACGCTGCGCCACCCGAACCTCGTGGCCGTCCACGACGTCACCACGATCGATGGCATCGCGCTCATGGTCTTCGAGTTCGTCGACGGCGAGAACCTCGAGGCCCGCACGTCCAAGGGGAGCCGCCTGTCCGACCGCGAGCTCGTCGACGTCGCGCGCCAGCTCGCCGCCGCGCTCGACTACCTCCACCAGCGCGGCGTCATCCACCGCGACCTCAAGCCCGCGAACCTGATCCTCAAGCCCGACGGTGAGCTCAAGGTGATCGACTTCGGCCTCGCGCGCTCGCTCGAGGACATCTACACCAAGGGTACGCGCGTGCGCGGGACGCCCGCCTACATGAGCCCGGAGCAGATCCAGGGCCACGAGCTCAGCCACGCCTCGGACCTCTACCAGTTCGGGATCACGCTCTACGAGTTGGCCACCGGCGAGCTGCCGTTCCCCGCCGGGGACATGGGCTACGCGCACGTGCACATGACGCCACCGCCGGTGTCCGAGCGCGCGCCGAGGCTGCACCCGGACCTGGCCGCGCTCATCGACCGCTGCCTCGAGAAGTCGCCCGCGGATCGCCCCGCGGCGGCCTCCGACATCTCGGCGCTGCTCGAGCATATCGAGTGGGCGCTGCGCGCGCCCGATCCGCTCACGAGCGAACAGCTCGCCCGCGTCACCGGGACACAGTCCGCGCTGGGCGACACCCACGCCGCGCGCCTCTCGGACGCGTACCCCGTGACCCCGCCGCGGCGCTCCAGAGCGCCCGCGCTCATCGCCCTGGCGTTGTTCCTGGGCGTCGGCGCCGCGGCGCTCTTCTCCGGTGCGTTCGGCGACGGCGTGGACGTGGAGACCAACACTCAGACGAGCGCGCTCTCGCTCGCGGCGAGCACGACCGCTGCGGCCGTTCCGGTGAAGCTCGAGTCAGCCGCGCCCGAGCCTGCTGCGCCCGAGCCCGCCGCGCCGGAGGCCATCGCGCCGGAGCCCGTCGAGGACGACCCCATCGTGCCCGACGCCGTGGAGCCCGAGCCCGCCGCGATCGTACCCGCGAAGCAGCCGGCGCGCGCGCCGACGCCTCGGGTGAAGAAGGCGCCGAAGCCGAAGGCCGCCACGGCGCCCGAGCCGACGCCCGAGCCTCCCGCGGAGCCCGAGCCCGCCTCGACGCCCGAACCCGAGCCGGTGGAGGTCGAGCCGGTGAAGCTCGAGCCGGTGAAGCTGGAGCCGGTGGAGGTCGCGCCCGTGAAGGTCGTTGCGGAGAAGCCTCCCGAGGAGAAGAAGCCGGCCGAGAAGAAGCCGGCCGAGAAGAAGCCCGAGAAAAAGGTGATCCCCCGCTCGTTCTGAGCCGCCCGGCGGTGCGCGAGCGTGGATCGAATTCAAGGAGCCTGTGATGTCGAAGAGAGCACGCGCGTGGTGCGCGGTGGCCGCGCTGTGTCTAGTCGGTGGGGCCGCGGCGCCCGCCCACGCCTCACCCTGGACGCTGCCCAAGGACGAGCTCTCGCTCTCGCTCGGGTACGACTTCCAGTTCGCCTCGCAGGAGTACACGCCGGTCGTCCCGGGCGACGCGTCGATCACGCCCGGGAACCGCCAGAGCTTCCCGCTCGAGGGCGAGTTCTCACAGAGCACGCTCACGTTCGCCGGGCGCTATGGGTTCACGGACAGGTTCGAGGGCGCGTTCTCGCTCGACTTCAAGCAGGTCGCGTTCACGTCCCAGCCCTACCTCGCCGCGCTCCCGGACGGCGGAACACTCGAGGACACGAGGGACGCGATCACGAGCTTCTCGGACACGAGCGTGGGCGCGGGGGACCTGCGGTTGGCCGGGCGCTACAACCTCCACCGCTCGTGGTGGCTTGCCACGGCAGAGGTCCAGGCGAAGCTGCCGACGGGTTACGAGGAGCCCACGGGCACGACCGTGGCCAGGGGCGACGGTCAGATGGACCTGACGCCTTCGATCCTCTTCGGCGCGTTCTTCGCGCAGACCTCGACGTTCGCGCGCGCCGACGCCGGCTACAACCTGAGGCTGGGCGGGCCTGGTCACCAGGCCGTCGGCGGCGTCAAGGTCGGTCAGTTCCTGGGGGACCAGGTGATCGTCTTCGCGGGGGTCTCCGGCGCGTACACGCTCTTCGAGGGCGCGGCGCTCGACGCTGACAACTTCGTCACGCGCGACCCGAGCGTCCCCGCGCGCGACTTCGGCCCCGACAACTTCGCCGTCCAGCCGCTCACGCTGGACAAGAACTACGCGCGCGCCGAGGCCGGGTTCATCTTCAGGCTACGCCAGCTCGAGCTCCAGCTCGGCTACAACTACATGTTCGCCGGCCAGAACATCCCCGCGCTCCACTCGGTGTCGCTCGCGTCGGTCATCACGATCCCGGACGCGACCGCGGGCGAGTGAGCTTCCGCGAGCTCAGTGTTCGACCCCATACGGTCTGGGATATGCGTCTGTCGTCCTCGCAGGAGGTGCAGCGTGGAATCCCTCCACAGCGGAAGTGATTCACGGATTCAGGCGCGCGATCGACCAGTCCGTGTCGCCTCGCAGCGACGGCGTGAAGGCGAACCTGTCGTGGAGCCGGAACTCGCCGGCCTGCCAGAACTCGAAGCGCGTGGGCATGATGAGCACGCCCGACCAGTGGCGCGGCCGAGGGACGTCCTCGCCCTCGTACTTCTCCTCGATGTCCCTGGTGCGCCTCATGAGCGCGTCGCGGTCGTCGAGCGGCTGGGACTGGAAGGACGCCCACGCGCCGATTTGAGAGCCGCGCGCGCGCGTGGCGAAGTACGCGTCGGCTCTGGCGTCGGGGACCTGGAGGACGGGCCCCTCGATGCGGACCTGGCGGCCGAGGTCCCTCCAGAAGAAGCTCATCGACACGCAGCCGTGCCGCAGCGCCTCGCGGCCCTTCTGGCTGCGCAGGTTCGTGTAGAAGACGAACCCGCGGGCGTCCCACTCCTTGAGCAGGACGACGCGCGCGCTGGGCTGGCCGTCGGGGCCGACGGTGGCGACCGTGCAGGCGTTCGGGTCGGACATTCCGGTGGCCTCGGCCTCGGCGAGCCACTGGCCGAACCACTCGAGCGGGTCGTCGTGGAGCGGTCCGTTCGAGAGGTCTGAGGTGCTCATGGGGTGCTCCTTGCGGGTGGGGCAGCCGGCCATATTGGGCGCCTGCGGTTCCTTTGGTCCGATGTGCGTCTATAATGGATGCGGTCGGCGCCCCGTTCGGGGCGTGCACGACATAAGACATCGAAGCGTAGGTCAGGAGCAAGGAACAGTGAGCACGCGACGAAAGAGCGACAAGAAGGGGGACGTGGCGGTCAAGGAGCGGATCAAGGTCAAGAAGCCCAAGCGCTACAAGGTCCTGTTCCACAACGACGACTACACGACCATGGAGTTCGTGGTGTTCGTCCTGGAGACGATCTTCAGGAAGACCTCGGCCGAGGCGGCCCAGGTCATGCTGCACGTCCACAAGAACGGGCACGGCATCGCCGGCGTATACACGCGGTCGGTGGCCGAGACCAAGGTCGAGCTCACGCTCGAGAAGGCGCGCGCCGAGGGCCACCCGCTCATGGTGACCATGGAGGCCGAGTGAGGCTTCGACGCGCGCACTGGAATGTCACCTCGGGGGGTGTACGTTCGTTCACGACCGCGGGCTCGACGCGCCATGTGAGGCGCTCGAGCTCGCCACGCGATCCCGGGCATCGGCCCCGGATCGCAACCCAACCCATCGGGATGAAGACGAGGGCGTCATGATTCAGAAGGATCTCGAGGTCGCGCTCTACAGCGCGGTCCGTGAGGCGCGCCGAAGGCGCCACGAGTACATCACGCTGGAGCACCTGCTCTACACGCTCTGCCACGACGAGACGTCGATCGGCATCTTGCGCCACGCCGGCGCGGACGTCGACGAGCTCAAAGCCGAGCTCGAGGAGTTCCTCTCCGAGGAGCTCGAGGACCTGGGCGAGGGCACCGACTTCGAGCCCAGCCAGACGCTCGCGTTGCAGCGCGTCATCCAGCGCGCCGTGTTCCACGTCCGTTCGTCTGGCAAGGACGAGGTCGACGGGGGCAACGTGCTCGTCGCGCTCTTCGCCGAGGACGACTCGCACGCGGTCTACTTCCTCAAGGCCCAGGGCGTCTCGCGCCTGGACGTGGTGAACTTCATCTCGCACGGAAAGTCGAAGGCGTCCCGGGGCGGCAAGAAGTCCGGCGAGGGCAACTCCCAGGGTGACTGGGAGGCCGTGGCCGAGGGGGGCGACGACGACGACCTGAGCAACCCGCTCGCGGCGTTCTGCGTCGATCTGGTCGACCGCGCCACGCAGGGCCACATCGACCCGATGATCGGGCGCGCCGCCGAGCTCGAGCGGACCGTCCAGATCCTGGCGCGGCGCCGCAAGAACAACCCGATCCTCGTGGGCGACCCCGGCGTCGGGAAGACCGCCATCGCCGAGGGTCTGGCGCGCCGCATCTCCGAGGGCGACGTCCCCGAGCCGCTCAAGGACGCCGTGGTCTGGTCGCTCGACCTGGGCTCGCTGCTCGCGGGCACGAAGTTCCGCGGAGAGTTCGAGGAGCGGCTCAAGGCCGTGATCAAGGCGCTCCAGGACGAGCACAACGCGATCCTGTTCATCGACGAGATCCACACGATCGTGGGCGCCGGGGCGACCTCGGGCGGTTCCATGGACGCGTCGAACCTGCTCAAGCCCGCGCTCGCTGACGGGTCGCTGCGCTGCATCGGCTCCACGACGCACGAGGAGTTCAAGCGCAGCTTCGACCGCGACCGCGCGCTCTCCAGGCGCTTCCAGCGCGTCGACATCGTCGAGCCCACGCTCGAGGAGACCAAGGAGATCCTGCTCGGCCTCAAGAAGTACTACGAGGAGCACCACGGCGTGGTCTACACCGAGGAAGGCCTCGAGACCGCCGCCGAGCTCTCCTTCAAGTACATGCGCGAGAAGCGCCTGCCGGACAAGGCGATCGACGTCATAGACGAGGCCGGCGCCCGCTACCAGATCCGGCCCGACCTCTTCACCTCCAACGTCATCGACGTGGACCAGATCCAGGAGGTCGTCGCCAAGATCGCGCGCATCCCCGACATCACGGTCAAGGGTGACGACAAGGACCGCCTGCGCCAGCTCGAGGCTCGCCTCAAGGGCGCCGTCTTCGGGCAGGACGACGCGATCGAGGCCGTCGTCAAGGCCGTCAAGCTCTCGCGCGCCGGGCTCACCCGCGCCGACAAGCCCGTGGGCAACTTCCTGTTCGCCGGCCCCACCGGCGTGGGCAAGACCGAGGTCGCCAAGCAGCTCGCCGCGGCGCTGGGCGTCGACTTCATCCGGTTCGACATGTCCGAGTACATGGAGCGCCACGCGGTCAGCCGCCTCATCGGCGCCCCCCCCGGCTACGTCGGCTTCGACCAGGGCGGTCAGCTCACCGAGAAGGTCCGCCGCTCGCCGCACTCCGTGGTCCTGCTCGACGAGATCGAGAAGGCACACCCCGACATCTTCAACGTCCTCCTCCAGATCATGGACTCGGCTCGCCTGACCGACAACACCGGCCGTGAGGCCGACTTCCGCAACGTCATCGTCATCATGACGACCAACGCGGGCGCCCGAGAGATGCAGGAGAACGTCGTGGGCTTCAACGCGGCCAAGGATCTGAACGCGTCGGGCCGCGCGCTCGAGAAGGTCTTCGCGCCCGAGTTCCGCAACCGCCTCGACGCGACCGTGACCTTCGCGCCGCTCCCGATGGAGGCCGTCCTCCACGTCGTCGACAAATTCGTCGCCGAGATCGAGGCCCAGCTCATCGAGCGACAGGTCTCCATCACCCTCGACGAGGCCGCCAAGAAGTGGGCCGCCGAGAAGGGCTACGACGAGCTCATGGGCGCCCGCCCGCTCGCCCGCGTCCTCCAGCGCGAGCTCAAAGAGGCGCTGGCCGAGGAGATCCTCTTCGGAGAGCTCGAGCACGGCGGCACCGCACACTTCACGCTCGACACCGAGACCGACCGCCTCGTCCACACCATCACCCCGCTGGAGAAGGATGATGAGGGCGACGAGGAGGAGTGACCCTCGACGCAGCGCGATGAAGTGAACGCGCGGGCGCCTTTCGGGCGCCCGCGCGTTCTTCGTTTCTTGGGGTGTGTTCGGGCGCTCCGTGTGAGGCGGGGAGTGTGTTTCGGGGCGGTAGCCCCCGCCGCCGGGCCTTCGGCCCTTGGCGCCCCCGCCTGCGGCAAGGGGCTCAGGACATTGCGGCTGTTCTTGCGGGGAGGTGCGCGCGTCTTTGACGGGAGCTGTCTCTTATACACATCTGACGCTGCCGACGATCTACTCTGTGTA
>CAJXPN010000083.1 GCA_913058025.1 uncultured Myxococcales bacterium
TTCACCGCGGACGTCCCTGGGCCCTTCACGCTCACGCTCACCGTCGACGACGGCAGGGGCGACACCGGCACCGACACCGTCGACCTCGTCGTCAACGGCGCGCCGACCGCGAACGCGGGCCCCGACCAGTCCGTCCTCACCGGGGCGCTCGTGACCCTCGAGGGCGCCTCGTCCTCCGACCCCGAGGGCGAGACGCTCGCCTACCTGTGGGCGATGGACTCGGTCCCCGCGGGCTCGACCGCCACGCTCTCCAACGACGAGTCCGCCTCACCGAGCTTCACGCCCGACGTCGGTGGCGTCTACGTCATCGACATGCTCGTCGCCGACATCAACAACCAGACCTCCATGGTCGACACCGTCGTCGTCGTCGCCTCGAGCCCCTGACGCCTCTGCCCACCTCACCACGACGGCACCCGCGCGTACGTCTCCGGGTCCCACTTCGCCTGGATGTAGATCGGGCCGCTCGGGTAGTAGCTCAGCACGACCGCGCGCGACCGTATCAACGGCACGTGCCAGCGCGGATACGACCGAGACCCGAACCGCGACGGCGGCCCCATGAGCTCCTCGAGCTGCTCCGTCGGCATGTCGTAGGACAGGCCGAACGGGATCGTGAGCCGCGTCAGCCTCCCCAGATGCAGCGTCGAGACCCACGGCACGAACCCGTCCTCGCGTCGACGGCGGGGATACTTCCGACACTGAGCGTCACCCGAAACCAGCAGGTCGGTCCCCCGATCGAGCGTCAACCAGTCCGAGTCCTCACCAAGCACGGTCGGCACCTCGACCCCGTAGCCCTGCTCCCCGAGCGCCCTCGTCACCTCCGGGTCCTCCACGGAGCGACCGATCAGCGAGATCAGGCGCGCGAGCTCACCGGTGATCTCGAGGCGCTCGAGCGCCTCCATGTCCCCCCTCGTATCCGGCGCACCCACTCGACGTGACGGCATATGCCCTTCTCTCTCTCTCTGGCCCCGCATCGCTCGCGCGTCTCTCTTTTTTCTTGGCTTCGCATCGCTCGCACAGCTCTCCCTTCGGTCGAGCTGAACGACCACAACCTCCGCTTCGCTCCGGTTACTGCGATGCTGCGCATTTCGGCAGCCAATTAGACTTCCACGTGTTTGCCGGGGCGATGCTCATGGAGGGGCGAAACGCCCCAGGACGGCCCGCAGCGGCGTCTACGGGCATCCGGCTCGTCGAGGCTATTCATACCCGCACTCCGAAACCGACCCGTCAAAGCACCTGGGAGGCTCCAGGTGCGCCCGGATCCCTCGCCGCGCTCCCATCCACTTCACGCCCGGAGCGCCCCGTACCACCAGGGAGGCCGCACCGACACGCCAACCCCATCACGGCCGCAAAACGAAGCCTCTCGACGGTGCCATCCACCTTGCCTTTCGTCAAAGGCGCGCCAGATCGTACCGGCACGGACCTGGAGCGCACTGCCGCGGTCGCGCGCGACGCGAACCCCGCCCCGCACCACACAGACACGCCCTCCCGAACGCTCCCACAGCAAGCACGTGGAATCCGAATTCGCGGCCGAAATGCGCAGCGTCGCAGCGAACGTAGCGCAGCGGAGTTCGTGGTCGCTCGGCTCGAACGAAGTGAGAGTCGTGCGAGCGATGCGCAGCCAGAGAAAGAAAATCAGCGCGCCGCGGTGGGGACGTCGAGGTCGGCCCAGACGGGGCAATGGTCGGAGAGCCTGAGCTCCCAGGTGTCGTGGTCGGTCTCGTCGTAGGGCTGCTGGTCGGAGGCCGCGAGCCAGCCAGCGGCGCCGACGTCGAGCACGATGTGGTCGATGAACTCGGTGTAGCGGCGCGGCCAGCACGGGGTGGTGCGGCCTTGTGGGATCGAGCGGGTGAGGTCGGCGCGGGCGGGCTGGGCGTCGTCGAGGTCGAGCCAAGCCTCGTCGTCGGCGGTCATGACGCGGTTGAAGTCGCCCAGGACGGCGAACGGGACCTCCTCGGTGGCGCGCGCGTCGATCCACTGCTCGAGCTCGACGATCTGCTCGAAGAACGTCCGGCAGCTCTCGGCGCGGTCGCCCGTGAAGCACCCCGACTTCATGTGGACGCCGAGCACGCGGATCGGCTCGTACCCGGGCCTGGAGACCACGAAGTCGAGGCCGCGCCGCAGGCGAGGGTTGCCCACGGCGAGGTCCACGTAGTCGGGCTCGAGCTCGACGGACCAGCCGGAGGCCACGCGCCGGGCCACGCACACGTTCTGGGAGGATCGGCGGTCCTCGCACTCCACGGACCACTCGGGCCGTGGGAAGACCATGTGCACGCTGTTCACGCCCGCGACCTCCTGCACGACCACGACGTCCGCGTCGAGGCGCTCGGCGTACATCCCAAGGAGCTCGTAGTCGGACTCGTCACGGGAGGACACGTCGGAGGCGCCCGGCAGGTCGAGGAACGCGATGTTCCACGTCGCCAACCGCAGCCGCGCGGGCTCGCCGGGCTCAGGCTCCGGGTCGGGATCGGGCTCAGGCTCCGGGTCCGGCTCGGGTTCCGGGTCGGCGATGAGCACGACGGGCTCCTCACGCCTCGACGACGACTCTGGCAGGCACGCACCGAGCGAGATCAGGAGCGCCGCCAGGAGGACGGAGAGCGAGGCGTGTGAGCGGGTCATGGGCGGAGCCGAAGGTGTCGGTGATGTGAACGCTGCGCGCGAGATCACACAGGTTTGGATGCGCCCGATCCCGCGTGGGTTGCACACGCCGACGCTTCCTTACGGATCGCCCTCCCCGCTTGACCACGGGCATGGTTGGGGGCTTTGATGGTGCGCACTGACACGAATCAACCGCGAGACCGACACGCCAGAGGTGTGAGATGCCCCAGACCGTCCGCCGCCACGTCGCCCCATTCCTCGCCATGAGCCTCGCGCTGTGCGCGCCCTCGGTCGCGTACGCGGCGGGGCCGGAGGTCGCGCGGGCGCTCGCGCCCGAGGTCGACCTCGGCAAGAACAAGAAGCTGCGCAAGCGCGCGCTCCAGGCGTTCGCCCCCCAGGTCGGTCACACGCGGCACGTCTACCAGATCCACCTGAGCGCGTCGGGCCGCGCGGTCACCGCGTCGGGCATCGACGACGGCACCGTCAAGGTCTGGGACACCGCGTCGGGCGACCTCCTGCGCACGCTCGCCGCCGAGGACCACGCCGTCATCTCGCCCGACGGCTCATGGGTCGCCACCGGTGACGCCGACGGCCCCGTCATCGTCTGGGACGTCGCCACTGGCGCCAAGCTCGTGACGCTGGCCGGGCACGGGCCGCTCGCGCTCTCGGCCGACGGCGCGGTGCTCGCGGGCGAGGCCGACCCGGCCGACGCCACCGGCGACTCGTCGCCCGAGGGACGCGCCAGGCTGTGGTCGACCTCGGACTGGACCCAGCTCGGGACCTTCGAGGGCCACCGCGACCCGATCACCGGCCTCTCCTTCTCCGCCGACGCGCGCTTCCTCGCGACCTCCTCCTACGACTCGAGCGTCAAGATCTGGGACCTCAAGTCGGGCGAGCTCGCGCGCACGTTCCAGCGCGAGAACCGAGACATCGGCGCCATCGCGCTGTCGCCAGACGCCGAACGCCTCGCCATCAGCTACCGCGAGGGCGCGCCCGTGACCGAGATCTGGGACGTCTCGGCCTCCTCGCTCGAGCGCACGCTCGAGGGCCACACGCGCGCGGTCTCCGGGCTCGCGTTCTCACCCGACGGCGCGCGCATGGCGAGCGCCGCGCTCGACGACACCACGCGCATCTGGAACGTCGCCGACGGCGCGCTCGTCGAGACGCTCCCGGGCGGCGGCGCCGTCGCCTACGCCCCCGACGGAAAGACGCTCGCCCACGGCTACCAGGGCATCGAGCTCCTGAACCCCGACGGCGAGAAGACCTCACTGGGCGCGAACGACGGGAGCGTCTTCACGACCACGTTCTCGGCCGACGGCGAACGCGTCGTCTCCACCGACATCACCGGCCGGGTCGACGTCTGGGACGCGTCCAGCGGCGCGTTGCGGCGCTCGCTCGACCTCCGAGGGCTCGGGCTCCCGGAGGGCGAGGTCGTGATCGCGCCGGGCGGCGACGTCGCGGCGGTGCGCCCCTTCGAGGGCAACACCATCACGCTCTTCGAGCTCGAGAAGGGCGCGGTCACGGGCACCGTGACCGTCGAGGGCTACGACACGATCCGCAGCGTCGTCCTGTCGGCGGACGGCTCCGAGCTCGTCGTCGAGGCGCCCGCGGCCGGCCGCGGCGACTCCACCCAGCTCATCTGGTTCGACGTCGCCGCAGGCAAACCGATCATCGAGGCGAAGGTCTCGGGCTACCTCCACGTCGACGGGTTCATCGACGGCGGCAAGAACGTCGCGCTCGTCTCCACGGGGACCTCCAGCGGCAAGTCCAAGCTCACGCTCAAGGTCTGGGAGCGCGAGACCGGCTTCCAGCGCCCCGTCAAGGTCAAGGGCATCGCTCCCTACTCCGGCGACATCTCGTTCGCCGCGGCCAGCCCGCGCGTCGCGCTCGGCGACGCCGACTACTCGGTCAAGCTCTACGAGCGCGACACCAACGCCCCCGGCGCCGTCCTGAAGGGGCACACCGACGTCGTCAACATCGCCGAGTTCTCCGCCGACGGCTCCGTCGTCGCCACCGCGAGCTGGGACAAGACCGTGCGCGTCTGGGACCCCGCCTCCGGCGAGCTCCTGCTCACCGTCCCCACGCGCTACAAGGCCCAGAACCTGTCCTTCTCACCGGACGGGAAGACGCTCGCCGCCGCGCACAGCGGCTGGGTGCGTCTCATCCACCTCCCCACGGGGCGCGCGCGCACGCTCTACCGCCACGGCGACGGCTGGCTCGCCCACGACGACGCCTCCGGCCGCTACGACTGCAAGGGTCAGGGGTGCGACCTGGCGGCCTGGCGCGACCAGGGCGGCGCCATCCAGCGCGACGCCGCGATCAAGAAGGCGCTCGTGGGCATGAAGAGGTTCTGAGCCCGACCGGGCGCCTCACTTCTTCGCGTTCCGTGGCCACGGGCGCTTCTTCGGGAGCCCGAGCCACTTGCCCTTGTAGGTCCCCTCACACGTCGCCTTGCGCTCCTCGAGCGAGGAGTGCTCGGACTCGTAGAACGAGATGAGCTGCTCCGGGTTGAGCTGGCAGAACGCCACGCGCTTCTCGGAGGGGCACGGCATCGCCTCGGCGAAGCTCCCCATGCACTTCTTCGGGGTGCTGTAGTAGCCCGCGCCCACGCCAGAGTGCGCCGTCTCGTAGCACTGGAGCGTCATCAGGTTGCAGCTGTTCGCCACGCTCGGCGCGCCGGGTTTGGTCGACGTCGGGAGGTTCTTCACGTCCTCGGCGCTCTCGGCGCCGCGCGCCGCCGCGTCCTCGTAGAAGCTGTCGAGCTGCTCGGGCGTGACCTCCTCGACCGTATCGGCCGCGCGCTCCTGCGTCTTCTCGATGCGGATCGAGCGCAGGATCGTCGTGAACTCCTCGGTGGTCATCGGCTCGCGCTCGAGCGCCACGACCATGAGCATCGTGTACGGGTCGGGCGTGAGGAGCGCGGTGTGGCTGCGCTTCCCGTTCTTGCGCTTTCCGTAGAAGTGGCGCGCCGAGGTCTTGAGGTCAGGCAGCTCGATCTCCCCCTCCTCGAGTACCTCGGTGACGTTCTTGCGCTGCCTCCCCTCCATGAACTTGACGGCGCCCGGGCCGAACCCGTTGAGGGCGCCATCGACCAGGCTCTCGTTGACCGTCACCGAGACGACCTCGCCCAGGCTCGACCAGGTCTGGCTGGAGTCCCGCGTCTCCTTCTTCTCCGTGAGCTTCGGCGCGCCCACGGGCGCGCCGTCGACCTCGATCGAGAGGCGCCCCGCGTGGAACGTGCGCTTGCTCACGCCCTGAGGCGCCTTCACTGGCACCTTCACTGCCTCCTTCGGCGGCGCATCCGTCGCGACCACCTCGCGCGCTGGTGGGGGCTCCGGGGTCTCCGTTTCGGCGCGATCACAGCCCACGATGGCGAGCGCGACCGCGCACGCGACGAGCGCTCCCCTTACGTTCTCTTCGTTACACATGGCACCCCTCGGGCTCGGTTTGATGTTCGTGACGTCGAGGGTAGCGCCAACGCGTGGGGCGCGTCGAACGTCGAGGCGTGTGAGGAGAACGCCAGCACAACGGAGAGGGCTGGGGGTGGGATTGCCACACGGTCCCCCAGGCGCCGTTCGCTGTCGCTCACTTGCCGGTCCCCTCGCAGGGACCTCAGCTTCACTTCAGGCTGTTCTTGGCTTTGGGTTCGCGGTTTGGAAGAGGGCTGGGGGTGGGGTTGCCACACGGTCCCCCAGGCGCCGCTCGCTCGCGCTCGCTAGCCGGTCCCCTCGCAGGGACCTCAGCTGCATCACCGCCCGATTATGGCTGGTGGCTCACGGGGTGGCTTCTCGAGGGGTCGCGCAGGGGCGATCGGCTCAGGGAGGCACCCAGGAGGCGTTCTGCGGGCCTCGAACTCGGCGTGGCTATTTACCTATTGCCTCCCGAATCGGCCTCCCGAGGCCCCTTGGCGGCTCCCAGGTTCGACAGGCACTCCCGCGCACATCCGCGTCCAGCCGACCGGAGCGCCCATGCGAACCCAATCCGACGATTTCAGCTCCGTTACCAGTCTCCTGGAAGGAGACGCGATAGCCCTGCCGATAGGCGGGCGGCCGCTGGTCGAGCCTTGCATCGACGCGCCCAGCCGACCGGAGCGCCCACGCGAACCCCAAGCCAAGAACAGGCGCACGTGAAGCTGAGGTCCCTGCGAGGGGACCGGCTAGCGAGCGGTAGCGAGCGGCGCCTGGGGGACCGTGCTGGAATCCCACCCTCAGCCATCTTCCCGTTACGCGACCCCGGCCCGCTCTGAAGCCAGCGCGAGAAAAGTCGGAACTTCAGCCGGGGGTGGGCGTCTCAACCCATGTAGGCGGCGCGGGCGTTGTGGTATGTTGAGCGCACGCCGAGTCAGTGGAGACGCCGTCGATCGCGCCAGGGCAAGAGGTTCGCACCCCGATGGATTCGAGAAGAGATCGAAAGCTGGTGCGCGCGCTGCGTGCGCGAGAAGAGGACGCCTTCAGCGAGCTGGTGCGCACGTACCAGCACAAGGTGTTCAACATCATCTTCCGCATCCTGGGAGACAGGCACGAGGCCGAGGACGTCGCCCAGGAGGTCTTCATCACGGTCTTCAAGCACATTGACTCGTTCCGCGGCGAGGCGAAGTTCTCCACGTGGCTCTACAGGGTGGCCACGAACCACGCGCGCAACAGGGTGAAGTACCTGTCGCGGCGCTCACGCAAGAAGCACCAGGACATCCTGGACACGCCAGAAGGGGACATGGCGGACAACCCGCTGGGTTCACAGCTCGCGCGCCCGGACAAGCAAGCGCAGGCGCACCAGCTCGAGGCGATCATCAAGGACGGCCTCGCGATGTTGGGCGCCGAGCACCGTGAGATCATCGTGCTGCGCGACATCGAGAACCTGACCTACCATGAGATCTCCGAGATCACCGGGCTCGCGGAGGGCACGGTGAAGTCGAGGCTCTTCAGGGCGCGCGTCGCGCTCAAGATCTACGTCAAGGAACACTACGAGTTCGAGGGCGAGCCATGAGCATCGAACCCCACATCGCACCGGAGCCGTCGCTCATCGAGCCCGAACTCGATGAGCTCGATGAGCTCGACCTGCTCTTCAACGCCTACTTCGAGGGCGACCTCCCGCGCGAGGAGCGCGAGGTGTTCGAGCGTCGGCTCGAATCCGACGCGTCGTTCCGCTCTCAGTACAACGAGTTCGTCGACATCATGGGCGGGCTGCGCGCGCTGCCCTTCGAGTTCGCGCCCGACGACTTCGTCGAGCGCGTGGAGTCCAGGATCAGGACCCGCTCGGCCGGCCGACTCTTCGCCGACAACTACCTCTACAGGGCACGCGTGCCCTACGAGGTGATCGCGATCGTGATGATCGTGGTGATGGCCGCGGCGTACTTGATGATGGAGAACCCCAAGGATCGCGGCCTGAAGACCGGCGACGTGACCGTGGACAAGCGCCTCCAATGAGACCCCCGTGGAACAACCAGGCTCGCGGCCCCGATTGTGTGAACCGGCACACGACCCGAACCTCAGGAACCCACGATGAGCGCCCCCGAAGACGTCCCCTTCACACCCTACGACAAGATCGCGTCCTCGCCCCGTGACTGGGGGCTGGACGAGCGCGCCGCGCGTGACGTCGAGCGCGCGCGGTGGGTCGTGACCGAGAAGATCCACGGCGCGAACTTCTGCGTGATCTCCGACGGCGCGCGCGTCCGGTTCGCCAAGCGCAAGCAGCTCCTCGAGGACGGGGACGCGTTCTTCGGCTGGGAGTCGCTCCGCGGCGGCCTCGAGGAGTCCGCGCTCGCGCTCGCGGCCTGGGCCCTCGGCGCGCTCGATGGCGCGACCCACGTCATGGTCTACGGCGAGCTCTTCGGCGGCGGCTACCCGCACCCCGAGGTCGATATGGTCCCTGGCGTGGCGCCGATCCAGACCGGCGTCTGGTACGCCCCGGACGTGCGCTTCCGCGCGTTCGACGTGGCCTGGTGTGGCGAAGACGGCGAGGCGCGCTACCTCGGCTACGAGCAGGCCAGGGAGGGTTGCGTCGAGGCCGGCCTGGGCTGGTGCGAGGCTCTCCTCATCGGGACGCTCTCCGAGGCGATGGAGTATCCCGTCCGGTTCGAGTCCACGGTGCCCAGGGAGCTCGGGCTGCCCGCCCTCGACGGAAACGTCGCCGAGGGCGTCGTGCTCAAGCCGCTCGAGCCGCTCACGTTCGGCGGCGCCCGCCCCGTGCTCAAGCGCAAGATCGAGGAGTTCGCCGAGGACGCGAGGTACCAGGGCGCCGAGGCCTGGTCGCCGCCGCCCAGGCTCGAGTGGGCGCTCGACCTGCTCGAGTGGGAGGTGACCCAGCGGGTCGTCGCCGCGCGCGTGGACGCGGCGCGCTCGAAGATCGGCTCGCGCCCTCTGGACGAGGCCGCCGTCGAGGGTTGGCTCGCCGAGGTCGCAGGCGAGGTCGCGCGCGACGTCCTCGAAGAGCTCGGGCGCGAACACGCCGACGCGCTCGCGGGCGTCGACGCCCAGGAGCGCGCGTTCGTCGAGGCGCTCGCGCGTGAGATGGCCGCGTCGCTTATCTGCATCACGTGACAGGTCTCGATGTGTGTGCTACTCCACATACACTAGGTTTTTCAGGGTGTTTGAACTCGTATTCGGTAGTCTTCATGGGTGGCGCCCACGTGAGATGGAGCGGTTTGACCCCTGAGGCGCGCGCGCGCCTTCAGGAGATCCTCGACGATCCGAACAGCTGGGACTCCCGCACGATCCCGGCCGACGCGTCCCCGCCGCCCTCGTCCCGCCAGGCGCTGCTCCAGAACCTCTCGGACAGCCTGCCGCTGGTGACCTTCCTCTTCGACACCGGGGACGACCACGGCGACTACGCGCTCGAGTACGTCAGCGAGAACGTCGAGCGCGTGGTGGGGTGCTCGAGGGCGCAGGCTCTTGCGATGGGCCCCCGGGTCATCGAGCTGATCCACCCCGACGACCTCCGTGGAATGTTCGTGGGGCTCCGTCAGGCGCGTGAGGAGATGTCGACGTGGCGCTTCAGCGCGCGCGTCAGAGGCGGCGCCGGGCAGGAGTGGCGCTGGTACTCCGGCTGGGTCATGCCGGAGCAGACCCCTGGCCGGTTGCAGTGGTACGGCGCGCTGTTGGACGTCCATGAGGCGCGCCTCGCGGAGCTGAGGCTGTCTCTTATACACATCTCCGAGCCCACGAGACAGGCAGAAATCTCG
>CAJXPN010000084.1 GCA_913058025.1 uncultured Myxococcales bacterium
GATCTACACAGAGTAGATCGTCGGCAGCGTCAGATGTGTATAAGAGACAGCGCCGAGCGCGTGCCCGTTGGCGTCGTCATACCGATGGCCGCGGCCGAGGTCGCCCCCGGCGACCTCGTCCTGACCAACCTCGACCGCGGCCCCGCGCGCCGCGCCTGGGTCGTGCCAGGAGGTGACGCCTCGGCTCCCTCCGCGCGGCTGCTCGACGACGACCTGGAGTCTGGCCCCGTGGCCGACCTCGCTCCGCTGGCCTCCGGCGCGTTCCGCCTCATCGGCGGCGACCACGACCTGGGCGCCTGGGTCGCCTCCTCCCTCGACGACGCGCTCGTCCCGGGCATGATCGTCGCCCGCGCGGGCGACGCGCTACTCCTTCGAGGCTTCGGCGGCGCGCTGCGCACCGACAGCGTCGCCAACGTCCGGGCCACCTCGCGCGCACTCCCGGCGCCCGGAGAGGCCGTCCTCGCGCCCTACCTCGGGCGCTACCTCCCCGCCCAGGTCACCGGCGCCGACGCCTCGACCGGCCAGGTCACGGTCGCCCTTCGTTTCCAGGGCGACCGCGTGCGATCGACCCACGGTGTAGGAACTCTGCTGACTCCGTGAGCCCAGAAGTTGAATGCGCACCCAAGGGGGGATATGCTCATGGTCATATGAAGACACGATACGTCGTCATGACACCGCACGCGTCCGCGTGCGAACCAGGAGATACGCTTTGACTCACAGAGACCTCATACGCGCCGCGCGTGCGCTCACGCTCACCTCGGCGATCTGGATGTTCGGTTGCCCCGAAGATCAGCCCGAGCCCGAGCCCGAACCCGAATGCGTCAACGGTTCGGAGTGCACCAGCGGCGTGTGCAGCGCCGAGGGGGAGTGCGCGTTCCCGACCTGCAACGACACCGTGCTCAACGGCCAGGAGATCGACGTCGACTGCGGCGGCAACTGCCAGAAGTGCGCCGACGGGAAGTCGTGCGACGGCGACGGCGACTGCGGCGCGCAACGCGGCTCCCGACTGCGAGTCGGGTTGCGCAGTTTCTGCGCCTTGACCGTTCGGTGAGGGGATGCTCAAGGTCGCACTCCGCAACGACTTGGGGAGGGGCGCGCGGTTTGGCAACCGTGCATGGACGTGCTATGGCGGATGTCCTTCGGCGCGGTGCGCGTCGGGGGTCTGCTCGCCCACACCAGAGGGTGCCCCGAGGTGGGGTGGGGTCGAGCGCGCGCGGGAGGTCTCGCGCGATAGAAAGTGCAACGAATTCGAACCCTCTGCATCATAAACGACGAGGCGCGAATGAGCGCGCGTCGACTGAAAGGAGAAGGACGCAACGATATGGTACCTCTCAAGAAAGCGCTGAGCTCATCGCTCGGCAAGAAGTACCTGATGGCGGTCTCCGGGCTGTCCATCGTCGGCTTCCTGGTCGTACACCTGCTGGGTAACCTGTTGCTTTACAGCAGCGACGGCACGGCGTTCAACACGTACGCGAAGGGGCTCCATGATTTGGGGCCGCTGCTGTACGTAGCCGAGATAGGTCTGATCGGGATATTCGGCCTCCACATCGTGTTGGCGTTCATGCTCACGAGCAAGAACAAGGGCGCGCGCGGGAGCAAGTACGCAGGCGGGCAGAAGTCCAAGGGTGGCCCGAGCTATTACAGCGCGGCCTCCCGGAACATGATCATCACCGGGATGGTGATCCTCGTGTTCCTGGTCACGCACGTCATGCACTTCAAGTACGGGTTGTTCTCGAGCGAGGCGATCGCGGCGAAGACGACGATGATCGGCGACGAGTCCTCGATGGACCTGTACGCGCGGGTCGTCGAGGCGTTCAAGGACCCGAAGTGGGTCGTCTTCTACGTGGCGGTCATGACGTTCGTGGGCGCACACATGCGGCATGGTTTCTGGAGCGCGTTCCAGTCGCTCGGGGCGCTCAACCACAGGCTGGAGAAGCCGGCGGTTGCGCTCGGGCTCATCGTCGCCATCGTGATGGCGGGAGGGTTCCTCGGGATCCCCGTCTACATCTTCCTGACGCAAGGTCTAGGAGCGTAAGAACATGACGGTACTCGACTCAAAGATCCCCGACGGACCCGTCCAGGGTAAGTGGGATCGCCACAAACAAGACATCAAGGTCGTCTCGCCGGCGAACAAGCGCAACTTCAAGGTGCTCGTGGTCGGCACGGGGCTCGCGGGCGCTTCGGCGGCGGCGTCGTTGGCCGAGCTCGGCTACAACGTGACGGCCTTCTGCATTCACGACTCGCCTCGCCGCGCGCACTCGATCGCGGCCCAGGGCGGCATCAACTCGACGAAGAACTACCCCAACGACGGCGACAGCGTCTGGCGGCTGTTCTACGACACGGTCAAGGGCGGAGACTTCCGCTCTCGCGAGGCGAACGTGTATCGCCTCGCGCAGCTGTCCTCGAACATCATCGACCAGGCCGTGGCGCAGGGCGTGCCGTTCGCGCGCGAGTACGGCGGCGAGCTGGCGAACCGCTCGTTCGGCGGCGCCCTCGTCTCGCGTACGTTCTACGCGCGCGGCCAGACGGGCCAGCAGCTCCTGCTCGGCGCGTACGGCGCGCTGATGAGGCAGGTCGACACGGGCAAGGTCACGCTCATGCCCAGGCGTGAGATGATGGACCTCGTGGTCGTGGACGGTCAGGCGCGCGGCATCACGTGTCGCAACCTGGTCACCGGCGACATCGAGAGCCACACGGGCGACGCGGTCATCGTGGCGTCTGGCGGCTACGGCCGCGTGTACTTCCTGTCGACGAACGCGTGGAACTCGAACAGCTCGGCGGCGTGGCGAGCGCACCGTAAGGGCGCCTTCATGGCCAACCCTTGCTACGTGCAGATCCACCCAACGTGTATCCCGGTCAACGGCGAGCAGCAGTCGAAGCTGACGCTGATGAGCGAGTCGCTGCGAAACGACGGCCGCGTCTGGGTCCCCAGCGAGCGCCAGAACGATCTCTCGAACGCGCACAACGTGCCGCGTGAGAAGAGGGACTACTACCTGGAGCGGCGTTACCCGTCCTTCGGTAACCTGGTGCCTCGTGACGTGGCCTCGCGCAACGGCAAGATGATGACGGACAGGGACCTGGGCGTGGGCCCGGAGCCAGACCGCCTGGCGGTGTTCCTCGACTTCCGCGATCGCATCGAGGAGTTGGGCAAGCACGTCATCGAGGAGCGCTACGGCAACCTCTTCGACATCTACCACGAGATCACCGCAGAGGATCCGTACTCGGTGCCCATGAGGATCTACCCGGCCGTGCATTACACGATGGGTGGCCTGTGGGTCGATTACGACCTCATGAGCACGATCCCGGGGCTCTTCGTCCTGGGCGAGGCGAACTTCTCGGACCACGGCGCCAACCGCCTGGGCGCGAGCGCGCTCATGCAGGGCCTGTGCGACGGATACTTCGTGATCCCTTACACGTTGGGCAACTACCTGGGGCGCGTCGAGCTCAAGCCGGTCACAGGCGAAGAGGACGAGTTCCGCGAGTCGCGCAGCGACGTGAACAAGCGGATCGACGAGATCCTGGACAAGAGCGGGAAGCGGGCGAAGTCGAAGACGCGCCACACCGTGCTCCAGCTCTACCGCGAGCTCGGCTTGACGATGTGGGATCACGTCGGCATGGCGCGTAACGAGGAGGGCCTGAAGTACGCGCTCGAGAAGATCCCGGAGCTTCGCGAGAAGTTTTGGGACACGGTGATCGTGCCGGGCTCGCCGTCGACGTTCAACAAGACGCTCGAGCTCGGGCTCCGGGTGGCGGACTTCTTCGAGCTCGGTGAGCTCATGGCGCGTGACGCGCTCACGCGTGAAGAGTCGGCCGGCGGCCACTTCCGCGACGAGTACCAGACCGAAGAGGGCGAGGCGTTGCGTGACGACGAGAACTTCTCGTACGTCGCGGCCTGGGAGTGGAACGGCGAGGGCAAGGCCCAGACGCTCCACAAGGAAGACCTGGTCTTCGAGAACGTCAAGCTGACGCAGCGCTCCTACAAGTGAATCACTCGAGCGCGAGGGCGCCCTCCATCGGAGGGCGCCCTCGCGCTCGGAAAACGCCCCACACGAGAACGAATACATGAACCTCACGCTCAAGGTATGGCGTCAGGATGGACCCGACGCCGCGGGCGCGCTCGAGTCACACACGCTCGAGAACGTGAACAAGAACTCGTCCTTTCTGGAGATGATGGACCTTCTCAATGAGAAGATCATGCTCGACGGAAAGGACGCGATCGAGTTCGAATCGGATTGCCGCGAAGGCATCTGCGGGACGTGCTGCCTGGTCATCAACGGTCAGCCGCACGGCAAGAGCCTCGGTGTCGCGACGTGCCAGGTGTACATGCGCGACTTCAAGGACGGCGACACGATCACGATCGAGCCGTGGCGCGCCAAGCCCTTCCCGGTGATCAAGGACCTCGTGGTAGACCGCTCGGCGTTCGACCGCATCCAGGCTGCGGGAGGTTACATCTCCGTCAGCACCGGTCCGCACCCCGACGGCAACGCCATCAAGATCCCGAAGGATGTCTCGGACGTGGCCTTCGACCACGCCGCGTGCATCGGCTGTGGCGCGTGCGTGGCGGCTTGCCCGAACGCGTCCGCGTCGCTGTTCACGTCGGCCAAGATCTCGCAGCTCGCGCTCTTGCCTCAGGGCAAGTCCGAGCGCAGCCGTCGCGTCAAGCGCATGGTCGAACAGATGGACGACGAAGGCTTCGGCAACTGCTCGAACATCGGCGAGTGTTCGGCCGCGTGCCCCAAGAAGATCCCGCTGACGTCGATCGCGCGCATGAAGCGCGAGTACCTGCGCGCGGTGGTCTCCCCGTTCGACGCCTCCTGACGAGGCGACATCGATCGAGCGCACCAAGAGCCCGGCGGGGTCCCTGAAAAGGGGCCCCGCCGGGCTCTCTTCGTCTTGGCGCGATCGTTCTGGTGAATGGCGTGGACTTGGCCTGTCGATTTCGTTTGAGTGGAGGCCGTGGGTTCGAGTGTCTGATGTCGAGGAATGAGATGAAGGCGATGTGGTGTGTGGTGGTCGGGGTCGCGTTGGGGGCGTGCACGTCGGATCCCGGTGAGGGCGACCCCTCGTGGGCGCTCGAGTGCGAGGAGAGCGCGCGCTGCGAGGCTGGAGGAGACGCGGGAGGCCAAGGCGACGCGGGTGAGGACGCGGGCCCGAGCGCCGACGCGGGTGAGGACGCGGGTGAGGACGCAGGTGAGGACGCGGGCGACACGGTCTGCTCGTCTCCTCGCATCACCTCTACGCCGTCAGAGGTGTTCTCCGGGGACCTCGTCGACCTGAGCGGGGCGGACTCCACGGGGCCTGATGGGGGTGAGGTCGGCTCCTACGAGTGGTCGCTGGTCGCGGCGCCGATGAGCCCGGGCGTGGACTTCGGGGTCGACCCGAGCGACGCGTCGCGCTCGAGGTTGCGCACGGAGGCGCCCGGGCTCTACGTGATCGAGCTCCAGGTGAACGGCGACATCGGGTGCCCGCCGGCGCGCGTGGAGATCGACGTGATGCCGGAGCCTGGAGAGCGGAGCGTGCGCGTGCAGATGTCGTGGGTCGCGCAAGGCGACCCCGACACGACGGACGGTACGAGCGCGGACCTCGACCTCCACTACCTGCTCCCCATGGGGGCGTGGGACGAGGCGCCTGGAGACATCTACTGGGACAACCCGACGCTGGACATCGGTGAGCCTGGCGCCGCTGACGACCCCGAGATGACTCAGGACAGCGCGACGAGCGCGGCCCCCGAGATCGTCTACCACCCGAACCCGCCCGTCGGGCTGTACGTGGTGGGTGTGTACTACTACGAGGACCCGGGGTTCGGACAGGCGGAGGCGTCGCTGCTGATCGAGGTCGATGGCGTGACGGCGCTCTCGCTGCCGGGCGAGCTCCTGTTCGAGCAGGGCGTGTTCTGGGAGGCTGCCACGATCACGTGGCCAGGGGGCCAGGTGAGGCCTGTAGGGAGCGTCACGGCGGGGTTCCCGCGGTGAGGTGTGGCTCGCGTTGAATAAACACGGCGAATGTACGTCGCTGCCCTGACACGGGTAGGTCGTGAGGTGGTCGAATATTTGGTCCACGTATGGATATGAAGAGCTCAAGAGAGGCGATGATGAGAGAGCGGACGAGGATGCTTCGGGGGGCGCTGGGGGCGCTGACTTTCGTGTTGTGGTGTGGCGCAGCGGGCTGCCTGCCGTCGGGTAACGGCGGAGACGGGAACGGAGGCGGAGGCCCCGAGACCTGTGACTCCGGCGAGCGACGCTGCGAGTGCCGCGACGACGGGACCTGCGAGGACGAGCTCGTGTGCTCGGCGTCAAAGATATGCGTGGACGTGCTGTGCAGGAACGGCCAGCCTGACTGTCCCTGCGGTGAGGGGGACACGTGTGATGAGGGGCTCGTGTGCAACGGCTTCATCTGCGTGGCGGACGAGGTCCTCAACAACCCGTCTCCGGACGCGGGCGACGACTCCGGGTCGGGCGGTGATGACGCGGGCGGAGGAGACGACGCGGGCGGAGGCGGAGGAGACGACGCCGGAGAGGATGACGCTGGCCCCGGCGGCGTGGACGTCGCGGAGTTGTCGGCGCCGACGCGCGAGCTGTTCTCGGTGGGGAGCGCGAACCAGGAGGCTCGACGCGACCTGCGGTTCACCAACACGGGGGACGTCGCGTTGACGATCGAGAGGGTGCGCCTGACGCCCGCGTCCGGCGCGTTCGCGCTGGCGAACCCGGTGCCCACGCCTTTCGTGCTGGCCAAGGACGCGAACTTCGACGTGGCGATGGTCGCGCAGGCTGGCTTCGGTGACGCGACGGCGACGCTGAGCGTGGACGTGAGCGAGCTCGACGAGTCTGTCGACGTCGCGCTCGAGAGGAAGGTCAACGCGGCCGCGAACCAGTGCCCGACCGCCACGGCGGTGGTGCGCAGGACAGGCGGCACGCCGGGGTCTTCGTTGCAGGTGAGGACGGGCGAGTCGATCGAGTTCGACGGGTTCTCGTCGACGGACCCGGACGGGAGCGTGGCCCGCTACGAGTGGATCCTGGTGGGCCGCCCGAGCGGCTCGACGGCGAGGTTCTCGCCTTCGGCGGACGTGGCGCTCACGAACCTGACCGCGGACGTCGCGGGCACGTACACCGCAGAGCTCAGGGTGTTCGACAATCAGAACCTCGTGAGCTGCAACACGTCGCGCGTGACGATCACGGCGACGGTGGCGACGCCGTCCGCGGGAGAGCTCGTCCTCGAGCTGACGTGGGACACGCCCGGTGACGCCGACCAGACCGACAACTTCGGCTCGGACATGGACATCCACTACGTGTTCAAGACCCCAGGCGCGCTCTGGTCTCAGGCGCCCTGGGCGATCTACTGGACGAACACCGAGGCGGACTGGGGCGTGCCCGGTGTCCTCACGGACAACCCTTCGCTCGAGATCGATGACACGGATGGTGTCGGCCCCGAGCGTATACGCCACACGGTCCTCCCGGACGGCGACTACTACGTGGGCGTGCACTACTACAATGACAACGGATACGGAGCGAGCACGGCGACGTTGTCGGTGAAGGTCGGTGGGGTCGAGCAGTTCAACCCTCCGCTCACCAGGGTGTTCATGAACGAGAACCTGTTCTGGACCGCAGTGAAGGTCACGCAGTCTGGAGGCCAGATCACCGCGACGCAGCTCGGCGGGCAGCTGACCAGCGGGATTCCCACCACGTTGCCTTGAGCCGCTCGGGCCACAGCTCGGACGCGTCAGTCGAAGCCCACGTAGCCGCTCCAATGTGACTTGAGTTCCTCGGAGAACGACCTCGAGGCGACGACGCGCGTGGCGAGCTCATGTAGGAGCGAGAAGTCCTGGACGTCGGTGACCTCGAGGCGCCTCAGGTTGCCGATCGTGGGGTTGGATGCGAGGGCGTCGTCGTGCCTCCGATCCACGTTTCCACACAGGTGTAGGTGCTCGAGGCTGGACAGGTCCGAATGCTCGAGGAGCCTGATGAGGGCGCTGTCGAAGAGGTGGGCGTCGCTCCTGTTCGCGGCCTGAGTGTTCAGCGAGAGCTTCTCGATGGAAGGGAGCCACTCGGCGACGCGCAGGTCGTGGTGTGCGCTCCGTCCATAGGTCGAGTGCGCGAGCTCGAGGGTGTGGAGGAGGGGGGCGAAGACGTCCTCGTGGAGTGGCTCTATGGAGCCCGCGGTGCGGCTTCGTCGGTTGCGCTGCAGACGCGAGCGCGCGAGCGAGAGCGTGGTTAGCCTCGGCCACGGCGCGAGCGCGAGCTCGAGGAGGTCGTCTAGCTCGATGAACATGCGGTGGAGGGAGAGCGACTCGAGGTTTGATAGCGCTCCCCGGGTGAAGGCCCAACGCAGCGCGCGCGTGTCGAACATGTCGAGTGAGATCGTGTCGAGGCGGGTGAACCAGTCGTGCCTCTCGAGCGCGACGAAGGGGTTGTCCAGGCGGGACGCCTGCGCGGCGACGCGGGTCATGGAGAGGTGCCGGAGCGATCGCCAGTCCAGGCTCGACAGCGTCTCCCACTGCTCGGGCGTAGGCGTGACGTCCTCGACCTCGATGCGGCGAGCCATGGCGGTGAAGTGTGCGCCACGCGCGCGGCCGCGCAGGAGGTCCTTGGACCACGAGGGGCGGATGTTGCGGAGCTCATCGGGCCAGCGCTCGAGCTGAGCGAGGACGTAGGGGAAGACGACCTGGGAGAGCTCGGGCTCGCGCCACAGCCGCACCTCCGCGCACAGCTTCTCCCACGCGCCCTGGCTGGGCGGGGCGTGGAGCAGGGCTCGTATGTCTCCGAACGCGCCGTAGGCCATGGTCGTATCACTCGAGGAAGAGTCAGGCTCTCCACTCGGCCTTGACGGCCTCGGGGAGAGAGGAGTTCAGTATGATACCGCGTATGTGCCAGGTCCCGCGCGGTTTGAGCCCCGACCGGCGCTCGATGAGGACGGACACGAGGTTCGTCAGCGTAGGGTTCTGAGTGAGCGCTTCGATGGTCGCTGCGTCGGTCAACTGGAAGAAGCTCAAGCGCTCGAGCGAGCTCAGGTTCGCCTGTCGAAACGCCTCGGGGAACCTCCTGCCGTAGTATGAGCTGTAGGAGGTACGCGTCTCACTGCCGTTTAGGGACAGGTGCGTGAGCTGGGGGAGCCAGGCGGCGCGTAGGATCTCCTCTGCGACGTCGAGCTCGTGGTCGAGGGTGGCCAGGTCGACGCGGCGCAGCTCGGGGGCGTGGAGCTCCGAGGTGAGCGGCTCGAGTGAGCGGACGGACCAGGCCATCGCTCCTTTCAGCGTCGACGTCGTCATGTGGCGAATGGCGAGCGTGTGGAGGTTTGGCCAGGAGGCGACGGAGAGCTCGAGCAGGTCGTCCTCGGACGGCGTCGAGCCAACGAACCGGAGGTCCCCCAGGTGTTCGAACGAGCCCAGCGCGCATTGCTCGCCGATGGTGTCCGTGAGGTCGCCTCCCCCGAGGTGAATGGATCGCAGGCTCGACGTGATCGACGCGGCGTGGAGTCGCGTCAGGAGCTCGCCTGGTCCTTTGACGTGGTTGAGTCGGAGGTGGCGGAGCGAGCGCCAGTCGAGGTGCGAGAGGTTGTCCCACTGCGCGCGATCTGGCGTGACGTCCTCGACCTCGAGGCGGCGAGCCATGGCGGTGAAGTGTGCGCCGCGGGCGCGGCCGCGCAGGAGGTCCTTGGACCATGCGGGGCGTATGACGCGGAGGTCGTCGGGCCAGCGCTCGAGCTGAGAGAGGACGTAGGGGAAGACGACCTGGGAGAGCTCGGGCTCGCGCCACAGCCGCACC
>CAJXPN010000085.1 GCA_913058025.1 uncultured Myxococcales bacterium
AGATTTCTGCCTGTCTCGTGGGCTCGGAGATGTGTATAAGAGACAGGTCCTGGGCTCGGTGCGTCTTACGCACCCCGAGCTCGCCGAGGCGCGCGCCAAGCTCGACGCCAAGCGCGCCAAGGTCACCGGCGCCGAGGGCGCCTTCGACCTCGGCGTCTCCGCGAGCGCGGAGGCCTACCCGCTGGGCTCCAAGCCCTACGGGTTACTCGACATCGCGCTCGTGCAGCCGACCGCGTTCTACGGCCTCGCCGTCTACGGCGGCTGGCGCATCACAGCGGGCGATATACCCGACTACAAGGACCAGTTCTCCGACAAGCCCCTCAAGCAGCCCGCGGGCTTCTACAAGGGGACGCCGTACACCGGCGACTTCGGTGAGGCGCGCGTGGGCGCGGCGCTGCCGCTGTGGCGAGGGGGCGCGATCGACAAGCGCCGCGCCAAGCTCGCGACCACGCGCGCCGACGTCAGCCAGGGCGACGCCGAGCTCGCCGCGAAGAACCTCGCGCTCGAGCTCAAGGCCGCCGAGACGTACTGGAAGTGGGTCGGCGCGGGGCGCACGCTCGAGGTCGCCGAGGACCTGCGCGACCGCGCCAAGCTGCGCGACGACCAGACCCGCACGCTCGTGGAGCGGGGGGCCATCGCGAGGATGGAGCTGCTCGAGACCGAACGCGCGCTGCTCAAGCGCGAGGGCAAGGTCGTCGAGTCACGCGGCAAGCTCGAGGCCGCCGCGGTCAAGCTCTCGCTCTACCTGCGCACGAGCGAGGACGACCCTCGCCCCGAGCGCCCGAGCCGCGACCGCCTCCCCACCGACTGGTACGCGATCACGCCGCCGGCCGAGGATCAGCTCGACTCCTGGATCGACCGCGCGCTCGAGGCTCGCCCCGAGCCCATAGCCCTCGCCGCCCGTCAGCGCGCCGCGAGCGCCAGGCGAGACCTCGCCGCCAACGACACAGCCCCCCAGATCGACCTGGGCGCCGCGCTCGCGGCGAGCCCGGACAAGATCGCCGACCCCACGCTCGCGCTCACCCTCGAGTTCGCCCAGCCCGTCCAGCGCCGCGAGGCGCTCGGCGCGCTCGGCGAGGCAGAGGCCGAGCTCGCCCAGATCGCGCAGGCGCAGCGCGGCACGCGCGACGCGATCGAGGGCGACGCGCGCGCCGCGCTCGCCAGCCTGCGCGCCGCGCACGAGGCGGCCTCGTTGGCGAGCCGCGAGCTAGCGCTCGCGAGCGCGCTCGTGGACGCCGAGCAGCAGAAGTTCTTCGAAGGCGACTCGACCGCGCTCAAGCTCAACATCCGCGAGGAGAAGCGCGCCGACGCGGCCCAACGCGTGATCGACACGCAGCAGGCGCTCATGCTCGCGTGGTCGAGCTGGCGCATCGCGCTGGGCGCCTCCCCTACCGACCTCGACTCGATCGAAAACCGACCCTAAAGACCCTCACCGAGGTGACCCACATGCTCGACGTCGCTCAGCTCAACTACCAACACCTCTTCTACTTCTGGGTCGTCGCCCGTGAGGAGTCGGTCACGCGCGCGTCGCAGCGTCTGTCTCTGGCACCTTCGACCGTCAGCGCCCAGATCAAGCAGCTCGAGGGCGTGCTCAACACGCAGCTCTTCGACCGCTCCCACCGCTCCATGAAGATGACGAGCACCGGCGTCTCCGTGTTCGCCTACGCCGACGAGATCTTCTCGCTGGGCCAGCAGCTCATCGACGAGATCCAGGGCAAGGAGGCGCAGCGCGCGCTGCGCCTGGAGGTCGGGCTCGCGAGCTCCATCCCCAAGCTCGTCGCCCTGAAGCTGCTCGAGCCCGTGCTCGACCTCGACCAGCGCGTCGACCTCGTCTGCCGTGAGGACCACGCCGAGGGCCTGCTCCTGGGCCTTGGCCGCCACGACATCGACGTGGCCATCGTCGACGACCCCCTCAACGCCGCCGCCGCCGGCACGAACGCGTTCCACCGCCTCATCACCGAGTGCGGCGTCCTCATCTACGGCACGCCAGAGCTGCTCGAGGCGCACCCCGGCGAGCTCATCAAGCGCCTCGACCGGGCGCCCTTCCTCATGCCCACCAGCAAGACCACGCTGCGCCGCTCGCTCGACTCCTGGTTCGCCCGCCACAAGATCCAGCCCGACATCCGCGCCGAGTTCGAGGACAGCGCGCTGCTCAAGACCTTCGGCGGCCGCGGCGCCGGCTTCTTCGCCGCCCCCGCGATCGTCCAGGCCGAGGTCGAGCGCCAGCACGGCGTCGTGGCCATCGGCGAGCTCGAGGGCGTCATCGAGCGCTTCTGGGCCGTGAGCGTCGAGCGCCGCATCCAGCACCCCGCCGTGCGCGCGCTCACCGACGCCGCACGCGGCGAGATCACGATCCTCGACGGGTCCTCGGACGGACCCGCGGACGGTCCAGAAGACGAGCCCGCAGACGGGTCACGCGACGCGATCTGAGCGAGGCGCTCACATCGACATCGACCCTTCGCGGAAGTCCGACTTCGCCAGGTGTATGTTGATCACCACCGGCTTGCCCTCGGACGCGAGCTTCTTGGCGCGCGCGAGCGCGTCCTCGATCTGATCCTCGCTCGTCACCAGGATGCCCTCGCCTCCATACCCCTCGGCGACCTTGTGGTAGTCCGTGTGGCGCAGGTCGCACCCGAGCGTGGTGCCCAGGATCGTGACCTGATCGCGCGCGATCTGCTGCCAGGACGCGTCGAGCCCGATGACCGCGATGGGCGCGAGCCCGTGGCGCACGTACGTGTCGTACTCGGCCAGCGAGTACGCCGACGAGCCGTCCCCCCACACGATCCAGGTCTGCGCGTCCGGCTTGGCCAGCGCCGCGCCCAGCGCGAACCCACCGCCCACGCCGAGCGTCCCGAACACGCCCGGGTCGAGCCAGGACAGGGGCGCGCGCGGGCGCAGCACGTACGCCCCCGTCGCGACGAAGTCCCCGCCGTCGACCACGAGCACGTCCTCCTCGCCCATCGCCTCCTCCATCGCCTCGAAGAATCGGATCGGGTGGACGTGCTCCCCGTCGTGCTCGCCCTTGGTGTGGATCTCGGCGTCGCGGGCGCGCTCGCGCTCCGCCAGCGTCTCGAACCACGTGGCCCAGCCGTGGCCCGGGTGCGCCACTCGCCTGGCGAGCTCCAGGATGAAGTCCCCCGGGTGCTGGTTGACCGCGAAGTCCGGCCGGCGGTTCTTGCGCAACGCCACCGGGTCCAGGTTCGCCGAGACCAGCGTCCCCTTCCTGTTGATCTTCTGGCCGTACCCGAGGCGGAAGTCGAACGGGAAGCCCGCCACGACCACGACGTCGGCCTCGCGCAGCGCCTTCGAGCGCTTGTGGCGAAACTGAACGTCGCTCTCGCGTCCGAGCAGGCCACGCGCCGTCCCACCCAGGAAGGTCGGCATCCCGAGCCGCTCGATCGCGTCGGCGATCTGGGCGGCCTTGGCCGGCGAGCAGTTCACGAGCGCCTGGCTGCCCACGATGAGCACGGGCTTCTTCGCGCCCTCGATCTTCCTGGAGACCTGGCCCGCCTGCGCGCCCAGGAAGGGCGCCCTGACCAGGCCCTTGCCACGACCGAGCGCGCGCTCGCCGACCGTCGTGTCCACGTGCGGCGCGTGGAAGAGGCGCGTGAGGTGACCCTGGAGGTAGGTCTTGAGCGCGATGGCCGCTGGCCCCTTCATGTTGTCGACGCCGCTCTCGGCCATGTACCAGCTCTTGACGATGTCCTCCGGGTACAGCAGGTCGACCGGGATCTCGATGAACACCGGCCCGGGCACGCCCTCGCGCGCCACGTACATCGCGCGGTCGATGAGCGCGCCGAGCGAGCGCACCGTCTTCGCCGTCGTGCACCACTTCGTCACCGGCGCCATCAACGACATCTGGTCGATGTCCTGGAGCGACCCGCGCCCCTTGAGCACCGTCGCCGTCGCGCCGCCCAGGATGAGCAGGGGCGACTCGGCCATCTGCGCGTTCTTGACCGCGGTCATCGTGTTCGTCACGCCAGGACCCGCCGTCACCGCCGCCACGCCCGGGATGCCCGTCATGCGCGACATCGCGTCCGCGGCGAACACGGCGCTCGCCTCGTCGCGCACGTCCACGACGTCCACGCCGTTCTCCTGCGACCCCGTCAGGATCGGCGAGATGTGCCCGCCGCAAAGCGTGAACAGATGCCGCACACCGTGCGACGCCAGGCGCGCACCTATGATCGCGCCGCCGTGCTCCATTCCCATCACTCGCTCCTGTGCTCCAAAGTTACGGACTTCGCTGGCCTTTTGCCTCTCCGAGAGTGCCCTCATAGCACCTCGCGTCCTCCCCCGTCCATCCCTCGGCCAACGCCATCGAGGCGGCTCCGAGAACGACCCGAGGCACTGAACATAAGTTCAACAAGTCTAATGGTTAGACTTGTTGAACTTATGTTCAGTGCCTCGGGGAGCGGGTCGACTGGACTGACGCGGCGCGTTCAGGGGCAGCTCATGGCGTTGCCGAGCGCGGTGATCGTGCAATCGGTCTCACCCTCCGCATACGACTCCCAGCCCGCCGGCGCGTCGCACTTCGAGCTCGTCATGAAGCACGCGCCGTCCGAGTCACGGATGGAGTAGCCCACCGAGCCCTCGCACGAGCCCTCGCTCACGCAATACAGGTACATGACGGCCTCGAAGCAGGCCTCCTCCTCGTTGAGCTCGGGGCCAGAGACCGTCGAGCAACCCGCCGTCGTCGCGCACGTGCTCTGATCCGTGATCAGGTTGCAGGCGACGCCACCGCCGCCGCCGTTGTTCTCGCCATCCTCTCCGCCGCCGCCATCGGCGGCACCGCATCCCCACGTGAGCGCCGCGCACACCAAGAGCACCCGTCCCTTCGAACCCATCTCATCCTCCCTGTCTCTCGTATCCCGTGTCGCCCACACCACGCAGGCACACCCAATCTAACCCAGCGTCACATCCGACACCACCTCGCCGCCTCGCGCTCACCAGCGGTCGAGCGGCTGCCCGACCACCTTCGCCTCGCCGAGGTCCAGCGCCGCCGCGATCTCGGCGGGGTCGGACACCACGCCCGGGAGGTCCGCCCTGGACCGATGCCACACCGCGAACGTGCGCCCCGGCGCCGTCGCGTGGACGAGCGCCGCGCGTGAGAACCGCCCGGACTCCACCAGCGCGTCCAACATCGCAGGCCCCGCGAACGTCCACGCCGACTCGGCCGGCACCAGCGCGACGAGCGCGCCCGCGCCATCGACCGCCTCGTCCGCGGCGTCCCTGAGCGCGCTCCAGTCCGACTCGACCACCGGGTACGCCACGAGCAACCCCGCGCGCGAGGCGCCCGAGAGCTCCTCGAAGCCCAGCACCGAGCGCCTGAGCGCCGCGCGCCTTGGCACAGCGCGCGTCGTCGCGCGACCGGCCGCCGGGGCAGCCGGGGGCGACTCCTCACGCTCGAACGCTCGCCCGTCGGCCGCGTAGAGCACCGGCTGGAACGCCACCTCGCCGTCCCGCTCGAGCTCCGCGCGCACCTTCGTCACGAACGGCTGCGTGACCTTGCACATCCTCGCCACGCGCGCGTCCGCCCACTGCGCCCACTCCTCGTCCCTGAGCGCGCGCTCGAGCGCGCGGCGCTTGTCCGCCCTCGTGCGCCGCTTGCCGTGCGTCGCGTTCACGCCGAGGCTGTAGCGGATCGCCTCGCGCAGACCGCCCGCCTCGACCCGCGCCTGGATCCCCTCGAGCCCCGCGCGCCGCGCCGACTCCACGCGGTGGAACCCGTCGGCCAACCACAGCGACTCGCCGTCGTCGAAGACCACGATCTCCTCCCACGCGCGCCCCTCCGGGTCGACCACCAGCCCGCCCGAGGCGTCCAGCGCCATCCTCTCGGAGTACTCCGTGAGCGTCGCCTCATCGAGCGACGCGCGCGGCTGCGTCCCGCCGTCCGTGCGCACCCTCGAGAGCCCCACGAGCCCCGACGGCGACCCCGACAACTTCGCCACCAGCCCCGACGCCGGGCGCGACGCCTCAGCCTCCGCCGGGACCCTCACGCGCGCGCGGCGGCGCCTCAAGTCAGCGCGCTTCATCGCCGACCCCCTTCCATCTGCGTCATGAGCCGCTTCGCCAGCTTCTGGTACTCGCGCGACGCGCGCGAATCCGGCGCGTACACCACCAGCGGCTCGCGCACCGTCGCCGACTCCGCCACCCTCACGTCACCGTGGATCGTGCCCAGGTGCTCGAGCCCAGGGTGATCCTCGAGCTCACGCTTCATCTCGCGCGAGATCACCGTCCGCTTGTCGTAGTTCACGAACACCGCGCCCAGGATCTCGAGATCCTCGTTGAGCTCGTCGCGGACCTCCTCACAGGTCTCCAACGTCTTGTCCAACGCATCCAGCGAGAACCCGTTCGCCTGCGCCGGCAGGAGCACGTGCGTCGCCGCCATCAACGCGTTGATCGTCACGAGCCCGAGCGACGGCGGCGTGTCCAACACGACCACGTCGTAGACCTCGCGCGTCGCGTCGAGCAGCTTCGCCAGCCTCTTGAACCCCGCCGTCTGCGCCTTGAGCGCGTCCGCGGCCTCGGCCATCCGGCGCCCCGACGCCACCACGTCCACCCCGTGCGCCGTCTCCACCGGCTCCAGGCCCTCGCCGTGGCGCAGGCTCTCGAGCAGGCCCGCGCCCTGGCGCTCGTCGTACGCCCCCGTCAACCACGCCGTCGCGTTCCCCTGCGTGTCCAGATCCACCAGCAGCACGCGCTCTCCCGCGCGCGCCCACACCGACGCGAGCGTCACCGCCGTCGTCGTCTTGCCCACTCCCCCCTTCTCCGCGCACACCGCCAGCCGGAGCTGCGCGCCCGCGCGTCTCCTCCTCTTCGGGCTCACGCTCACGTCCACCTCCCCGACGCGGCGCGCGCCCTCGAGCGCGCCCTCCCACTCCAGGCCCAGCCGCGCCGTCAGCGCGCGGTAGTGGTCGTCCGCGACCACCCGCCCTCTGTACAACCGCGAGATCAACGTCCGGTCCAACGCCAGCTCGTCCGCCAGCGCCGTCTGCGTCCACCCCGACCGCTGTGCCTGCATCTTGAGGTACGCGCCCAGCGCCTCGCGCTGTCCCGCGTCCAGGCGCACTATCGCGTCTCCCTGCATCACGCTCCTCCTTGAGCTCGCTCCACGTACCATCGGCCGCGCGGACGTCCTTGCCCGCGCTCACGCGCCTCACCCTCGCACAACGTCGACGCCAGACGCAACCCATCGTCACATTTGTGACGATGGCCCACCACTTTCAACGCGATCCGTTTTTGTGTACAAAGTGCGCCGCTTTACTACCCGACGCGGCAAACGCCCGTCACGTCCCATAGATATGGAGCCCCACATGATCCGCTTCGAGCAGAGGTCGCTGCGCGCCCTCATCGCCATCTCCGCCGTGACCCTCTTCGCCTGTGGTCCCGACGACGCCAACAACGACAACAACGCCAACAATGAGAACAACGTCAACAACACCAGTGGTTCCAACAACACCACCGGCAGCAACAACACGACGGGTTCGAACAACACCAACAACACCACCGCCACCAACAACTCCAACAACACCACCGGTGGCTTCGAGGTCGACACCGACGAGATCGAGCCCAACGACGTCGTCGACCCCGAGACGGACACCGACGAGGCCACCCCGTTCGCCATAGGTGACTCCATCGGCGGCGTGCTCGATGGCAACGGCGACGACCCCGACATCGACTTCTTCAAGGTCGAGCTGACCGCCGGCACCGTCTTCAACTGGGAGATCACCGGCCTCGGCGCTGGCTTCAGCGAAGACGGCGTCAACGCCATCCTCTTCAACGGCGACGCCGAGATAAACCGCAGCATCGGGGGCCTCGTGGGCGCCAAGCGCGGCGCGTTCATCCCCGTCACGGGAACCTACTACCTCGTCATCGTCGATCCTCGCCCCGTCGAGGAGGGCGACCCCAACAACGACGCGCCCGACGCCACCTACTCCGTCGTCACGTCGATCGGCTCGCTGAGCCCCACGGCCGCGACCTTCCCCGGCCAGAACACCGGCGACCTCAACGACGCCCAGCCCGACGCCTACGCCATGACCCCCGCAGGGGACACGGTCCTTGCCGCGGCGACCTTCGCCGAGCGCGCCCCCGTCGAGTCCGACCTCGACACCGTCCTCTACGTCTGGGACGTCGCGACCTCCTCCGTCGTCGCCTTCAACGACGACGAGGGCGACTCCTTCGACTCCGCGCTCAACATCCCCGTCACCGGCGGCAACGAGTACTACGTCATCGTCGACGCCTACACCGGCGAGTCCAACGCCAACTACAACCTGGACCTGAGCGAGCGCGACGACGCGCCGGGCGCCGCAAGGGACCTCACGCTCGGCACCCCCATCACCGATGGCATCGCCGACCTGGGCGGCGGCGAGTCCGACGCCGACTACTTCTCGACCACCCTCGCGCCCGGCGACACCATCCGCATCCGCGTCGACGCCACCGCCGCCGGTGACCTCGTCCCCAACATCGCCGCCTACATCGACGGCGCAGACGGCCCCGAGTTCCTGACCGAGGCCCGCGCCGCTGGCGCCGCCGCCGCCGTCACGCTCCACGTCCCGTCCGGGGGCGCCGCGACCGACTACATCATCGTCGTCGACGACCAGGCCAACGTCGCCAACGAGGGCGACGCCCCCTTCGTCGGCGGCGAGACCTACGGCTACACCATCTCCTCGGCCACCGAGACCTGGACCGCCATCCCCGGCGACTCCTCGGTCGGCGGCTCGAACCTCCACAACCTCCTTCTCGGATCGTACCTCTGGTACGAGTACGCGCTGACCGACGGCGACGTCATCACCTTCGAGCGCATCGCGACCTTCCCCGCCGACCTCGAAGAGGCCGACGTCGTCACCACGCTGCTCACCGATGAGGGCGTGACCTTCGGCCCCGGCGCCGCCAGCTACGTCGCCACCACCACGGGCAACGTCTGGCTCGGCTCTCGCGAGGTCTACTGGCGCGGCGTCGACGGCGACGCCGTCTACAGCCTCCTCACCAGCGCCACCGTCGGCTCCATCGCCGGCGTGACCTTCGACGCGGTCGCCTCCGACAACTCCAACGTCTCCAAGGAGACCGCCATCGCGCTCACCTCCGGCGACATCGTCAACGGTCAGCTCGACATCACCGACACCGCCGCCCCCGTCTTCAACCACTTCAGCGTCACGCTGAACGCCAACGACGTCCTCACGCTGGTCACCGAGGCCGACCCCAACGCGCCGCTCTCCGACCCGGCCGACCCCGAGTCCGTCCAGAACGCCGACACGGTCATCCGCATCCTCAACGACGCCGGCGACGAGGTCGCCACCAACGACGAGAAGCTCGGCGCCACCCCCGGCGGCTTCTCCGCCCTCGCCTGGCGCGCCACCACCGCCGGCACCTACCAGATCGTCGTCGAGGCCTTCTACTTCGAGCCCTTCGACTTCTACTTCGACGGCTACTACCTGATGAAGCTCAACGTCGTCACACCCGTGAGCCGCTGAGCCCTCACGTGACCCGGCCCCAGGCCGGGTTCACGACCGAACGAAGAAGAGGCCGGTGAGCTCCCCCGTTGGGGGAGCTCACCGGCCTCTCTCGTTCCACCACGCGCGCCTTGCCCACGCTCACGTTCCTGGGCACACGAGCCATGCGGAGGGCAAGAAACGAAGAACCACCGGCCTCTCGAAGGAGAGGGGCGGTGGTCGGGGGGCAGCGTCGCGGGCGCGGAACTCAGAAGTCGACGGCGACCTCGACCTCGAGGTTGGCGTTGGCGTACTTCTGCTC
>CAJXPN010000086.1 GCA_913058025.1 uncultured Myxococcales bacterium
TCTACACAGAGTAGATCGTCGGCAGCGTCAGATGTGTATAAGAGACAGTCCCCGCCCAGACCACGACCTACATCGGCATGGCCGCTCTGTACCAAGACCTCGACCGCCTCGTGGGCGTCTCGGTCGGCCACCGCGATCGAGAGTCGATCCTCGACACGAGCCATCAGTTCAACTCGAACCTGCGCGACGTCGCAAAGATGCTCGGTAGGGTCGAGGGTGACGTCATCTCGACCCTGCGCGTCCTGCTCACCTATGAGCGAGGCTGCCCCTTCGACGACAAGATCGCGCGCCCCTTCTACCGCAAGGGCCGCGACCTCCACCTCGTCACCCGGATCCTCGACCTCTGCCGTGTCTACGATCTGCTGCTTCAGGGCCTCGAGGGCTACAAGACGAGGCGCCCGGACCTCGCGATCCAGTACATCGAGTCCAGATCCGGAGAGGCGTTCGACGAGCAGCTCGTGGAGCTCTTCATCTCGACGATGGGCATCTTCCCCATCGGCACGACCGTCGAGCTCACCACCGGCGAGCGCGGCATCGTCATCCGCACGCCCTCCCCGTCCTCGGATCCCAGGAGGCCCGTGGTCAAGCTCCTCCAGGGTGGCAGCGACGTCGTCATGGACTTGAGCGACGCGCGCTACTCGCACCTCGAGATCTCTCGGAGCGTGAAGACCCAAGAGCAGGACTTCGCCTCATCGAGGCTGTTCCTACTGACCTGACATCCCACCTGCCATGAATCGAACCGACGCCGGGTCCTGAGCCTTGCTCAGACCCGGCGTCCATTCATGCGCTCACGATAACGTGGCGCTCGAGCAAGTCCGCGAGCACCGATATCGTCTCCGCGCGCGACATCGACGACAGATCCACGATGTCCTCGTACGTCATCACGCCGTCGATCTGGCTGATGAGGAACCCGGAGCGGTGGTCCAGATTGAGCTTGGGGATCTGCCCCATGGACACGTTGAGCACTGGCGTCTGATGAAGCTCACCGATGGCGCGCTCGTAACGGAGCGTGAGCTTGCGCTCGATCTCGTCCGCCAGCGCTTGGGCCTCCTCACGGTTCTCGCCGTCTCGAATGCACTCGATGACGTACTCGAGCGCGTCCTCGAGCTCACCTCGCTCGACGTGGGCGCGAGCGACGTCGAGCTTACGCGTCGGGAGGATCGGCTGAACCGACGGGGACGACTCGACCTCCTCGAGCACGAACGAGGACTGGTTGCCCAGACGCGACTCGTGCCGGACCCCGGTGGGGGCGCTGTGCTTGAACGGGTTCTCCTTGCTCAGGTCAGAAGGCTGCATCGGAGAGTAGGTCGGGATAGACTTCCTCTTGGGCGTAGGTTGCTGAGGCTTGCGCACGATCGGCTCGCCGCGGTAGCGCGAGGAGTCGTCATCGTACTCGTCGTCTTGCGCCAGAGAGTCCGCGGCGAGCGACTCCGCGAGCGCGAAGAACTCCTCGTCGCTCAACGGATCAGACTCGTCGACAGAAGGCGGGGCCGTGAGCGGCATGCCGAACATCGTCCCCGAAACCTGCGCGCGCTCTCCTCCTGGGGCCATCTTCCGTAGGACGTCTTCGCTGGGGCCGCGCGGCGGCGTCTTCTGCGACACGCGCTTGAACATGCCCGAGCCGCTGGCTGCGCGCGGGACGGGCTCCTCGATCGAGGGCCCACTGAAGCCCAGGTCGAAGTCGAACTCGTCGTCGTCGAGATCGGCCGGCGACACAGGAGACTGTGCGGCCGGAACCGGCTCCTCGATGGAGGGACCTCCGAAGCCCAGGTCGAAGTCGAACTCGTCCTCCTCCTCGTGCTCGGGCGACTCGGCCGGGGCGTGCTCCTCGATGGAGGGGCCGTCGAAGCCCAGGTCGAAGTCGAACTCGTCGGCGTCGAGCTCGGCCGACGGCACGGGGGACGGGGTCGCTGGCGGCGTCTGCTCGATGGAGGCGCCACCGAAGCCCAGGTCGGACTCCAGAGAGTCATCCACGCTCCCCGCATCGAAGTGGTGCTCGGAGGTCGGCTGCGAAGAAGGCGCCGACGGCTCCTCGAGCGTGAAGGGTGCGGCCTCGCGGGTGCTCCTCAGGTCGGTCTGCATGCTCTGGAGGGCCGGATTCTCGCGCGTTTGCCTGACGTTCTGAGGCGTCTGCTCGTGCGCCAGCTGAGCGAGCTCACCCACCTCGTCGAGGCGAGTCGACGAGTTATTCAAGGGCATCCAGTCTTCGTCGTCACCGAAGATCGGCGCGTCGTCGAAGGAGTCGCCATCGCTGGCCTCGAAGAGCTGTGACGAAGACGCGCGCTGAGACGATGTGATCACCTCATGCTGGCGCGTCTCTCGATCGAAGGGGTCATCCTCTTGCGGGGCCTTGGGCTCTGCCTTGGAGTCTCTACCGTACACGTCCTCCAGTTCGGCCTTCACCTCGTCGGACTGACCTCCGAAGGTGAACCCGAGGGGTCGATCGAAGGGGGAGATCGTTCGATCTCCATCGTGTTCGTCCTGCTCTGCCCCAACACCCATACCAGGGTGACCGAGGTCGAAGTCGGGAGCGTCGGCGCCAAGCTCTGGTGAGACATCCCACCCTCCGTCGTCGCCGAACTCGAACACGTCCTCGGACGAGCCATCAGAAACAGGCTCTTCGATCGAAGGGCCTCCGAAGCCGAGGTCGAACTCGTCCTCGTCGAGCGGCGCGGCGGCTTCGGGAGCAGGCGAATCATCGTCGCCAAAGCCCATATCGAAGTCACCAAACCCGAGGTCGAGCTCGAACGCGTCCGGCTGCGCCTCTGGTTCCGCCTCTGGCTGAGCCTCCGGCTCAACCGCGAGCTCGGGCTCTTCGATCGAGGGGCCTCCGAAGCCGAGGTCGAACTCGTCCTCATCCAGGGCAGGTGCCGACGTCGAGTCATCGACAGCGCCGTCTTCATCATCACCGAACCCCATGTCGAAATCGCTCAATCCGAGGTCGAGCTCGAACGCATCTGGCTGTGCATCAGGCTCGGCAGAGATCTCGGGCACTTCGATCGAGGGGCCTCCGAAGTCGAGATCGAACTCGTTTTCGTCCAGGGCCGGAGCCGACGAGGCGTCGGGCTCCGCGGCGGCGAGGTCTTCCATCGAAATCGACGGCTCCTCGTCACCAAAGGAGAGGTCGAACTCGAAGTCGTCGCCGAACAGCTCGAGGTCATCCTGAGAGGACGAGTCGGCGTCGAAGCTGAGCTCGAGGTCGAATGAGCCGGCGCCATTGGCGACGTCTTCGGTGAAAGACGAGTCGTTCGAGAGTACGAGGTCTTCGCCAGGGTTCCCCAATCCGTCGAAGACACCTTCCATGACGTCGAGGCCCATGTCGTCGATCGAGATCCACGACGCGCTCTCCGGGGCAGACCCAGAGACGAGTTCGTACTCGTTGATGAGTGCGTCGAGGTGTTCGAGCGCGAGCTCGTCTTCACCCGCGGCGAGTGCCGCCAGGGTTGAGTAGACGTCGACATCCTCATGACGCAGTACGTCGAGTATGACGCGCGAGCGGACGGAGTCCCCACTAGTGAGGACGTCTCGTGCGCTCCCGAGCTGTGCGAGGATCTGTGATGTTTCCATGAAAGTCGCCGGTCACGGAGTTGCCGTGCGCGTAAGGGGAGCTCAGTCGATGAGCGACTCGAGCATCGATTTGGCGCTGTCGAGCGCAGCGAGCGCGGCGCTCACCTCGCTCTGCTCGCGAGACTCCATCGCGCCTCGTCCATTATGGATGGCGAGCGTGGCGCCGTCGCAGGCGTCCTGCACCTCGACGCTCTCGGCGCCCTCGAGCTTGGTGACGAGCTTCTCGACCTCACGAAGGAGGCGAGACATCTTCGTGCGCTCTCGCTCGAGCTCCTCGTCCTCCTTGAGGGCGACGAGGTAGTCGGCGTTCTCGGCGATCATGTTGTGGAGTTCCTCCTCCGTCAGGCCGCTCGTGGCGGTGACGGTGATGGAGTGCTCCTTGCCGGTCTCGAGGTCCTTGGCCATCACGCTGACGATGCCGTCGGCGCTGATGTTGAAGGTCACGTCGACCTCGACGGCGCCAGCGGGAGCGCTGCGCAGCCCGCCCATGATGAACTCGCCGAGCAGCTCGTTGTTCGCCGCGACGTCGTCGTCGCCCTGGAACACGATGATCTTGACCTGCGTCTGGTTGTCACGAACGGTCGTGAACTTGTGCGAGTGCGAGGTCGGGATCGTGGTGTTGGCCTCGATCAAGCGCTGGAAGCCGCCGCCGTGGACCATGATCCCCAGCGCATGCGGCGTGACGTCGAGCAGGAGGATGTCGTGGTCGTCTTGGACGAGCGCGGCGCCCTGCACCGACGCGCCGAGCGCGACGGCCTCGTCCGGGTGCACGGCCTTGGAGGGGTCGCGCCCGAAGAACTCCTTGACCGAGTCCTGGATCCTGGGCATGCGCGTCATGCCGCCGACGAGGATGACGTCGTCGATGTCGTCGGTGTCGAGCCCGGCGTCCTGGATGGCGGCGCCGCAGATCTTGACGGCGCGGTGCACGAGGTCGGCCACGAGCTCCTCGAACTTCCCGCGGGAGAGGTTCGTCTGGAGGTGAAGCGCCTCGCCGCTCTCCTTGGTGTAGATGAACGGGAGGCTGATCTCGGTCTCCTGCATCGTGGAGAGCTCGATCTTGGCCTTCTCGGCGGCGTCCTTGAGGCGCTGGAGCGACATCTCGTCCTTGCGGAGGTCGACGCGGTGCTCTCGGGCGAACTCGATGGCGAGGTGCTCGATGATGCGCGCGTCGAAGTCCTCGCCGCCCAGGAACGTGTCGCCAGCGGTCGAGAGGACGTCGAAGACGCCCGTCGAGATCTCGAGGATCGAGATATCGAACGTGCCGCCGCCCAGGTCGTAGACGGCGACGGTGGCGTCGAGGTCTTCCTTGCCGAACCCGTAGGCGAGCGCGGCGGCGGTGGGCTCGTTGATGATGCGGACGATGTCGAGGCCGGCGATGACGCCGGCGTCCTTGGTCGCCTGCCGCTGGTTGTCGTTGAAGTACGCGGGGACCGTGACGACGGCCTTCTGCGGCTCCTCGCCCAGGTACTCCTCGGCCACGAGCTTCATCTCCTGAAGGATGATGCTCGAGATCTCGGGGAGGCTGTACTCCTTGCCACGCAGCATGATGCGCGCGTCGTCATGGGGCCCCTGGACGATCTCGTATGGGCACGTCTCCATGCAGTGAAGCACCGCGGGAGAGCCCCACTTACGCCCGATCAGCCGCTTCGCGGCGTAGACCGTGTGGCGCGCGTTCGTGATCGCCTGGCGCTTGGCCATCTGCCCTACGAGGCGGCGTCCAGACTCCGAGATCGCGACGATGCTCGGGGTCGTCTTGTAGCCGCCCTTGTTCGGGATCACCTTCGGCACACCGCCTTCGAGCACCGCCACACAAGAGTTCGTCGTCCCCAGGTCAATACCAATGACGCGTTCCATCCGCGCACTCCTTACAGCTTCATCAATTCTTCATTGCCCCGACGCGTGACGCGCTCCGACAGGCCCTGCAATCAAGGCACGGGAGGAGCTTAACGTGGCATCGGCTCAGATCAACTTCTTGAGGAACTCGATCCTCTTGCGCACTGACTGATTGTCGGGTTCGAGCTCCTGTGCCTTCTCGTAGTAACGAAGTGAGTCGGCGTAGTCCTCGTTCTCCTCATAGATGTCACCTATGAGCACGAGGGGTTTGATGTCGGCGGGATGCTGCTGCGCGGCGGCCTTCGCCATGAGCACTGCCTCGGAGACGAAGTCTTCGCCGTCGAGGCGACGGAGGAGGTTCGCCCCACGCATCGCCACGGCCGCGTCATGCTTGATCCCGAAGGCTTTCTTGTACGAAGCAGCCGCCTCCGCGAACTCCCTCGCCTCCTCGTGCTTCTCCCCCTGACGAAGCAACACGCCGAAGGCCATCTCGCGCTTGCGGTCCGTGGGCGCGGGCCGAGGAGCGGCCTGCGACGACGAGCTCGGCTGAGCCGAGTTCGTCTCCGAGCTCGGCGACGAGCTCGTCGTCGAAAGCGTGCCGTCGTACTCCTCCCGTTTCCCCTTGTGAGAGAGCGTCTGGTACGCCTTGTTCACAGCGTGGAAGACGCTCTCGACGAGCGGCTGGATGTCCCCGAGATCCTTCCCGTAGAAACGATCGGGGTGGAAGCGCTTGGAGGTCTTGAAGTAGGCGCCCTTGATGTCCTTTCGGCCCGCGTCGCGGGCGACGCCGAGGAGCTCGTAGAAGCTCACCGACGAAAGGTGGGCGGCCATGAACGAGACCTCGGTCTTGAACGCGTCGTCGAGGTCGACGCCTTGCGCCAGGAGCCCAGGCTCCATGGAGTGCGTCTCTGGCTCACCTGGCCACCCATCCCAGCGCGTATCCGCGACGACGGGCGCCGCGGGCGCGACCGGCGCAGCCACAGACTCAGGGGCTGCCTCGCCACCCACGGCTTCGGCCCCGAAGTTCGGAGCAGAAGCCGCGACCGGCTCGGGGCTGGGCATCCGGATCAAGCCGGCCTCGACGAGGCGCTTGAGGGAGGCGTGGGTGGTGTCACGAGGCTGGCCGCTGATCTGACAGATCTCGGCAATCGTGACCTTGCCGTTGACGCGAGACAACAGGAAGTAATCCTCAGGGGTCGGTTGGACCTTGAGGTTCTTGTAGTCCACGTCCGCGACGGGGATTGGCTGAACGTTGTCGTCGAGCAAACTCAACCTTCGCGTTCGTGCGTGTTGAAGTGCGCCGTGAGCATCGGAGGCTCGTGCCTCCGAGAGCGTGTCATGGCGCGAAAATGAGTGTGAGTGGGGTCACCGAGCGCATTGTGCATCGGGCGCAACCCGATGTCCACATGATTGCTCAAGCCGCGCGCGAGGCGCTCCAGCGGGTCAGCGCCCTCTCGACGCGCTCGAGCGCCATCTCGACGTGCCCCGCGTTGACGATCAGCGGCGGCACGAACCGGAGCGTGTGGCCGCCCGCGGTGTTGATGAGCAGTCCCTCCTCTCGACACAGCAGCGAGATCTCACCGGCGGCCTCTCCAACCTCGGCCCCCACCATGAGGCCGCGGCCGCGGACGTCCTTGATGACGTCGAAGCGCTCGGCGAGCGACCTCAAGCCATCCATCAGTGCCTCGCCCTGGCGCGTCGCGTTCCCGCAGAGGTCATCCTCTTCGATCACGGCGAGCACCTCACGGGAGACCGCAGACACGAGCGGGTTGCCGCCGTATGTCGTGGCGTGGCTGCCGCGCGTCCACCCATGGAAGGCGCGCTCGGTCGCCAGCGTCGCGCCGATCGGCACGCCACCGCCGAGCGCCTTCGCCAGGCACATGATGTCGGGCTCGACCCCGTAGCCTTGATGCGCGAAGAGAGACCCCGTGCGCCCGACGCCCGCCTGGACCTCGTCGAAGATCAGCAACGCGCCGACCTCGTCGCACAGCGCCCTGATCCCCTCGAGGAACCCCGGCGCCGCCGGGCGCACGCCGCCCTCCCCTTGCACCGGCTCCAGCATCACCGCGGCCGTCCGCTCGCCGACGACCGCCCGGAAGCTCTCCAGGTCGTTGTAGTCGGCGTACAGGAACCCGGGGAGCATGGGGCCGAAGCCCTCGTGGTACTTGGGTTGGCCGGTCGCCGATAGCGCGCCGTAGGTGCGCCCGTGGAAGGAGTACCGCGCGGTCACGATCTCGATGCGCTCGGGGGCCTCGGCCACGGCGTACTGCCAGCGGCGCGCGAGCTTGATCGCCCCCTCGTTGGCCTCCGCGCCCGAGTTGCACAGAAACACGCGGTCGGCGAAGCAGCGCTGAGTGAGCGCCTCCATCAGCTCGATCTGCTCCCGCGTGTAGAACATGTTCGACACGTGGAGCAGGCGCTCGGACTGGCGGCGGATCACCTCTATGATCCTGGGGTGCTTGTAGCCCAGGCAGTTCACCGCGATGCCCGCGACGAAGTCGAGGTACTTCGTGCCCTCGGAGTCCCACAACCAGACACCCTCGCCGTGGTCCAGCAAGAACTGGGCGGGTGCATACGATGGCGAGTTCGTCTTCGCCCCAATCTCGAGCAATTCGTCGGCGTTCCTGGTCATGGTCGCCCTCCGGCGGTCTGGGTCTCTTACTCTCGTGCCACGAGCGCACTGACGCCGCCCATTCCGACCGGCTCCGTGCGCGCCCGAGCATACACGCATCGGGGCGGCGAGGCGACGCGACTCAGAGGATGTAGCGCGAGAGGTCGCCGTCCTCAAGCACGCCATCGAGCCGGCCGCGCACGTACTGTGTCGTGACGTTGAAGGAGTCCAGGCCAAGCTCGGGGGCGTCGAAGGCGAGCTCGTCGAAGACGAGCTCCATGATCGTGTGGAGCCGGCGCGCGCCGATGTCCTCGAGCGAGGTGTTCGCCCTGCACGCGATGGCCGCGATCTCGGCGATCGCGGCGTCGTCGAAGCTCACGCACAGGCCCTCCGTCTCGAGCAGGGCCGCGTACTGGCGAGTGAGCGCGTTACGCGGCTCGGTCAGGATCCGCTCGAAGTCGCGCTGGCTCAAGCTGTGGAGTTCGACGCGGACGGGGAAGCGCCCCTGCATCTCGGGGATGAGGTCGGACGGGCTCGCGGTGTGGAAGGCGCCGGCGGCGATGAAGAGCACGTGGTCGGTCTTGACCACGCCATACTTCGTGGTGACCGAGGACCCCTCGATGATGGGCAGCAGATCGCGCTGGACGCCTTGGCGCGAGACGTCGGGGCCGTGCCCCGACTCCGCGCCCGTGATCTTGTCGATCTCGTCGAGGAAGATGATCCCGGACTGCTCGGTGCGCTCGAGCGCGCGCTCGACGACGCGGTCCATGTCGACGAGCCGCTCGGTCTCGCGCGTGCGCAGGACGCGGCGCGCGTCGCGCACACGCAGTCGCTTCTTCTTGTGCTGTTTGGGCAGGATGCCCATCCCCTCGAAGACCGAGCCGAGCTCCCGGCGCCCTCCCGAGAGCGCGTCCCCGAGCGGGTGAGACTCGGTGACCTCGATCTCGACGTACTCGTCGTCGAGGTCCCCCTGGCGCAGACGCTGGCGGAGCAGGTCGATCTTGCCGACGGTGATCTCCTCGCGCTGTACGACCCCGTCGTCGCCGACGATGAAGGCCTTGCGGTCCTCGTCTTCCTCGTCGAGCACGAGCGGGCGCCGCGTGGGCGTGGCGAGGTCCTCGAGGAGCTCGACGAGGACGTCCTCGGCGTACTCGCGCGAGCGCGCGGCCACGCGGCGAGACTCCTCGCCCTTGACCAGCTCGACGGCGAGCTCGACGAGGTCCCGGACCATCGACTCGACGTCTCGCCCGACGTAGCCGATCTCGGTGAACTTCGAGGCCTCGACCTTGAGGAACGGCGCGCGCGCGAGGCGCGCGAGCCGGCGAGCGATCTCGGTCTTGCCGACCCCTGTGGGGCCGATGAGGATGATGTTCTTGGGGTGGATCTCGTCACGCAGATCCTCGGAGACGCGCTGGCGACGCCAGCGGTTGCGCAGGGCGACTGCGACCGCGCGCTTGGCCTCACGCTGTCCGACGACGTAGCGGTCGAGTTCGGCGACGATCTCCCTGGGAGTGAGCCCCCCAGGATCGAGGTCATGTGCGAAGGTGTCGTCCACGTGTGCTCCGGGTGCTACGACGCCTGTCTCTTATACACATCTGACGCTGCCGACGATCTACTCTGTGTAGAT
>CAJXPN010000087.1 GCA_913058025.1 uncultured Myxococcales bacterium
GACTACGAGGCGAAGACGCTGCCGCTGGTGGACTTCTACCGTGGGCGAGGGAAGGTCGTCGACGTCGACGGGGAGCTCAAGCCCGACGAGGTCTACGACGCGATCGTGAAGGCGATCGGGGTGTCTGGGTAAAGATCTGGGTGGGAAGGGTTTTGCGCATCCTTGACAGTGCCCAAAGGGGCGTGTATCCATCGTCGTCCTCGTGAGAGGCCGGCGAAGTCCGAGTTGCACGTCGTGCCGCTCCCGATGAATGAAAGAAGAGGAAAGAGATGGCGAAAGAGGACGCAATTGAGGTTGAAGGCAAAGTGATCGAGCCGCTCCCGAACGCAATGTTCAAGGTGCAACTCGAGAGCGGTCATGAAGTGTTGGCGCACATCTCCGGAAAGATGCGTATGCACTTCATCAAGATCTTGCCAGGAGACACGGTGACGGTAGAGCTGTCACCTTACGACCTGACCAGAGGTCGGATTGTGTACCGCTCGAAGTGAGCATGCGTCGGGTCCGCAGCGCGGACTCGCCGAAGCCATTGATGAGTGAACGAAGAGTATTTTTAGTGGCGAGCACACCGGCCCCCGAGAACGGGAGTCGGTGCGACTGCTGATAGAGTTAGGGTGTGTCGGGCAGTGTGCCCGATCATCGAACGTGTAGAGGAGATAAGGTGGCACGTATTGCTGGCGTCGACCTGCCGCGACGCAAAAGGGTAGACATCGCACTCACGTACATCTATGGGATCGGCCGCACCAGAGCGGGCGAGATCATCGAAGGTACGCAGGTTCCGCCGTCCACCAAGACGGATGACCTGACCGAGGACGAGATTCGTAGGATTCGCGATTACATCGACGAGCACTACAAGGTCGAGGGTGACCTGCGTCAGCAGGTCCGCCTGGACATCAAGCGTCTCAAGGACCTTGGTTGTTACCGGGGTCTACGCCATAGGCGTGGACTTCCGGCACGCGGTCAGCGCACGAGGACGAACGCGCGTACGAAGCGTGGTCCGAGGCGCGCTGTGGTCAAGAAGAAGCGTTGAGGTCGGAGCACCGCCCTCGTGGCGGTGCGCGTCCTTGAAGAGGATCTGAATCAAGGCCTGGTCGCGATAGCGGTCCCAGGTAAAGCACCCGGTGAAAGGCCCCTAGTGGGGGCCAATAGGGTGTCGATGGAGATAGAGAGATGGCGAAGCCGAAGGGCAAACAGTCGACCAAGCGCCGGACACGCAAGAACATCCAGAGTGGGATTGCGCACATCCACGCGACGTTCAACAACACGGTGATCACGATCACGGATCCCGCGGGTAACGCGGTGTCATGGTCGAGCGCGGGTTCGCGCGGCTTCAAGGGCTCCAAGAAGTCCACGCCGTACGCGGCGTCTGTGGCCGCCGAGGACGCGGGTCGCAAGGCTCAGGAGCATGGGATGCGCAGCCTCGCTGTCTTCCTTAAGGGTCCGGGAACGGGTCGTGAGTCGGCGCTTCGCGCGCTGCAGTCGGCCGGGTTCAAGATCACGAGCATTCGTGACGTGACGCCTATTCCGCACAACGGTTGCCGTCCGCCGAAGCGCCGCAGGGTCTGACCCCTGGTGGTGTGGGGCGCCCTTGTGAAGGGGCGCACCGCCGAGACGGAGCGAAGGTGTCAAAGCGTCGGGCGCAGGGTGTCGAATACACCCGGCGCGCTCGTGTGTAGTGTTGTTGGTCGCGCGGAGGCACGACGAGATGTACCAGAACTGGCGAGATTTGATTAAGCCGCGTGAGGTCGCCATCGACCCGCGTTCGAAGTCGCAGACGTACGCCAAGTTTGTGTGTGAGCCGCTCGAGCGTGGCTTCGGCATTACGGTGGGCAATGCGCTGAGGCGTGTTCTTTTGAGCAGCGTGATCGGCGCTGCGGTGACCAAGGTCAAGTTCGATGGGGCTCTTCACGAGTTCACGAGCCTGCCCGAGGTCAAGGAGGATGTCACCGACATCATCCTGAACCTGAAGGAGCTTCGCCTGAAGCTTCACGGCGAAGAAGAGCGTGTGGTGACGATCGACGTCGAGGGCCCCAAGGTCGTGACGGCGTCGGACATCTCCACGAGCGACGCGGTCGAGGTTCTCAACCCCGGTCACGTGATCGCGACGGTGAGCGAGAACGGTCGCCTTCGCATGGAGCTCACGGTGGCGTCGGGTCGCGGGTATGTGCCCGCCGACGAGAACAAGAGCGAGGACGATGAGATCGGTCTGATCCCCATCGACAGCCTGTTCAGCCCGATCCACAAGGTGAACTACCAGATCACCAACGCTCGAGTGGGTCAGCGGACCGACTACGACAAGCTCACGCTCGAGGTGTGGACTGACGGTAGTGTGGCTCCTGAGGATGCGGTCGCGTTTGCGGCCAAGATCATCAAGGAGCAGGTCACGATCTTCATCAACTTCGACGAGACGGCCGAGCCCGCCGAGATCGAGGAGAAGGAGGAGCCGGAGTTCAACGAGAACCTGCTCCGTCCGGTCGATGAACTCGAGCTCTCGGTGCGCAGCTTCAACTGCCTTCAGAACGCAGGGATCCGTTACATCGGTGACCTCGTCCAGAAGACCGAGGCCGAGATGCTCAAGACGAAGAACTTCGGGCGTAAGTCTCTCAAGGAGATCAAAGAGCTCCTTTCTGAGATGAGCCTCGAGCTCGGGATGAAGCTGGATAACTGGCCGCCCCGAGACCTTGCGAAGAAAGAAGCGAACTGAGTCAGACGACTCGCGACGCGAGGCGGCCGGCGCGCGCACCGACAAGGTGGGTCGCGCCGGCGTCGTCTCAGGAGTGAGTCGGGCTCGGTGACACAAAAGATATCGAGAGACCGAGAGGAAGAGTCATGAGGCACCTCAAGAAACGACGTAAGCTTGGGCGCACCACGTCGCATCGTAAAGCAACGCTGAACAACCTGGCGCGTGCGCTGGTTCAGTACGAGCTCATTCAGACGACTGACGCGAAGGCCAAAGAGCTTCGCCGCGTGAGTGATCGTCTGATCACGCTGGGCAAGAAGGACACTCTGGCGGCTCGCCGTCGCGTGTTCGCGATTCTTCGCGACCGCGACATGGTCGCCAAGGTGTTCGGCGATCTCGCCAAGCGCGACGAGCTCGCCGAGCGTCAGGGTGGTTACACCCGCATCATCAAGCTCGGCAACCGCCGCGGCGACGCTGCGCCCCTCTCCAGGGTCTCCTGGGTTGGCGCGACTGTGCAGAGCACGGAGAAGCTGCGCTACCCGGCGCATATCCTCGATCGCTTCGACGAGGTCAAGGCCGACGCCGATGACGAGGTCGAGGAGACCGACGAGGGCTGAGCGTGAAGCTTCACGATGAGTCTATACGAGGGCGCGATCTCATCGAGAGATCGCGCCCTCGTTTTGTGTTGTGCACCAGCTCGAGCGGTCGGGTCCTCGTCAGTCGTGTTGGTACACGCCTGAGCGTGGGCGCCTCGTTCGAACGCGAGCGGAGGCTGAGATGAGAGGTTTGAGGTCGTGGGTGATCGCCTTGTGCGTGTCGTTGGTGTTGGCCGGTTGTACGGCTCAACGTCTCGTGAGCGAGGGCGACGCGTTCTACGAGAATGGTCAGTACGAGCAGGCGCTGGACCGGTACTCGCGCGCCGTGCAGGAAGACCCGAACCTGGAGGAGGCCCGAGAGAAGCTTGCCCAGACGCGAGCGCGTTTGATGGAGCGAGGTGTCGAGAGCGCGCGTGCGAGGTTGTCCGAGGGGGACCTTGTTGGCGCTGCGCATGCCGCGGCGGATGCGTACGCGCAGATGCCGCAGGAAGGCATCGTGCTCGAGCTCGGAGGTGACATAGCCGCCGAGACGGTGCGTCGGTCGCGCCAGCTCGCCAACGAGGGGGCGTTCGGCGAAGCGCTCGATCTGCTCGAGGCGGTGTACGAGCCCCTGGAGTGGAAGAGGTTCGATCTGGACGCGCCGATCAGGATGATCAAGGTGAACTGGGCCGACGACCTTGCTGGGAAGGCGGCCGATGCGGAGGCCAGAGGGGACCTCGGGGACTCGCTGTTGATGTACGCGATGGCGGCGCGGCTGTTGCTGAGGCCGCCAGAGGTGGCCAAGAGGGATGAGCTGCGTGCGAGGTTGGAGTCTGGGGGGCTGTATACGGTTGCCTACGAGTTCAAGGGTGACCCTCGGGGGCGCAAGGTCGCCCAGGGGGTCGTGACGAACGCGCAGTTCGCGCAGAACGTGGTGTTGGTCAAGGACAAGGCGGAGGTTCAGGCGGTGTTGACCGTGGACGTGAGCAGGCCGACGTTCACGACGTCTCGCTCCGAGCAGACGGCCAGGAAGGACTATCAGGACGGCACGCGACAGGTGGAGAACCCTGCGTACGCATCCGCGCTCGATGAGCTGACCAGGCGTGAGCGCGACGTTCAGGAGCGCGAGCGCGACGTGATGAACCTCGAGCGCGAGCTCGACGACTACCAGCGCCGCGTGGAGCGTGAGGGTGATACGCCGTCGACGTCGACGTCGGCCGAGCAGGGTGTGAGCAGGACGCTCCAACGCCTGGAGTACGAGCGGGGTCAGCTGGACACCGAGCGGGACTCGGCGATTCGAGCTCGTGACAGGGCGTCGGACACACCTCGCACGATCGAGGAGCCGGTGATGAGGACGCTCGAGTATACGGTCACGACGCACACCCGCACGGGGCGGATGCCCATGACGGCCCGGGTGCAGCACACCGATCGCCGGGCGGTGATCAAGATCAACGACGCAGCTACGATGTCGACCTCGGACACGACGCACCAGGCGTTCCCGTTCGCGAACGTGAGCGAGGATACGCTGTCGTTGCAGTCGGACGCGTCGATGACGGGTCAGATGGCACAGGTCGCGGGGAACATCGCAGTGGAGGGGGTCAGGAGGAGCGTGCGCTCCAGGAGGGACCAGTTGCTCGCGGAGGCGATGGCGATCCCGGAGGCGAGCGAGAGGATCTCCAAGTACGTCGAGGTGATCCTGCTGGATCCGACGGAGCTGGAGGAGGAGGTGCTCGTGGACATCGAGGAGCGCCGAGGGATCATCGACCCGGTGTCGGTGTTGCTGGGCGCAGATTGAGCGTGCGGTGCTGTCGTGTGGACGAGGTGGTGTGGGTGACTCCTCGGTGACGTGTGGTCGAGGGGCCGCTCTGGGAAGTAGGAGGAGAGGATGAAGAGGCTTGGTCGTGTCGTGCTGGGTTTGTGTTGTCTCGTGGGGTGTTCTGCGACGCAGGTGACGTCGCCAGCGGGCGGAGGCGCGGATTCGAAGGCACGCGCCGCCGTCGAGGTGAAGACCTCGGCGGTGAAGGCTCCGAGCCGGATCATTCTGATGATCGGGGATGGGATGGGGGCGGCGGCGGTGAGCGCGGCGTCGTATACGAAGGGGGCGCCGCTGGAGATGGCGACGATGCCCCACGTGTCGTTCCTGCGTACGCACGAGCACGAGTACGTGACGACGGACTCCGCGGCGTCGGCGACCGCGTTCGCCACAGGGCAGAAGACACACTACGAGGGGGTGAGCGTGAGGGCCGGGACGCCGGCCGGGTCCGAGGAGGACACGTCGACGCACATGGAGACGTTGGTCGAGCTGTCAAGGGCGAGGGGTTGGCGGACGGGCCTGGTGGCGACGAGCCGGATCGTGCACGCGACGCCGGCGGCGTTCGCGTCGCATCGCGCGAGCCGCAAGAGCTACGAACAGATCGCGCGCGACATGCACGCGGCGGGGGTCGACGTCTTGCTGGGGGCCGGCTGGAGTTACTTCCAGAAGCGGGAGGACGGCGAGGACCTGCTCGAGAGGATGGCAGCGAACGGCTACGAGGTCGCGACGACGGCTGAGGGCGTCCAGGATGCGGTGTCTGCGGGTAAGGGTAAGCTCGTGGGTCTGCTGCACGAGAAGGACATGCCGACGGCGCTCGACGGTGGGAGGGCGATGTCGCTCGAGCAGATGTTCGGGGCGGCGGTCGGTGTTCTGGATGCCGAAGAGAGCGAGGGTTGGTTCCTGATGGTGGAGGGGAGCTTCATCGACTGGGAAGAGCACGCGATGAACGGTGAGGGTGTGGTCGCGGAGACGCTGGACTTCGACGAGGCGGTGGCCGCGGCGCGTCGCTACGCGGCGGGTCGAGACGACACGTTGGTGATCGTGACGGCGGACCATGAGACAGGCGGCCTCGCCCCTATGGATGGTCGTGACTCGGCGTTGCTCACGAAGAAGCTAGGGGGCGTCGAGGCGATGGAGGCCAGGGCGCGCGCTGCGGAGGGTAAGCAGGGGTACCCGCCGGCGGTGTATGACGCGCCTGTGCGGGGTGAGGCCAGAGGTGGTCTCGAGGGCGCGAGCGGGGTGCTGACCTCGACGTTCGGGCACCTCTCGGTGGCGAGCCGGGCAGAGTGGACTGAAGACGGCAGGTTCTACTCGATGCACACGGCGACGATGGTCCCGATGTTCGCCGAGGGAGCGGGCGCTGAGTGGGTCGCCAGCGCGCGTGACAACGCGGAGCTCGGGGCGATGCTCAGGGGGATCGTCGTGGGGGAGGTGTTAGGGGTCGAGAGGGACGTGTTCGAGGCGGAGGTGCCGGAGAACGTCGTGTTGATGGTGGGGGCCGGGATGGGTCTGTCGGCGTGGACTGCCGCGTACTACGCGAACGGTTCGAGCGCGGCGCTCGAGGCTCCGGTGCGTGGTATGGTTGCGACGCACCCGGAGGGTGGCGTGGTGGGAGACGCGGCGAGCGGCGCGAGCGCGCTCGCGACGGGGTCGCGGGTGCCTCGCGGGGCGATCAGCCGTGCCTCGGGCGAGGACATCATGACGTGGCTCGAGCGTGCGGAGTCGGAGGGGATCAGGACGGGCCTCGTCACGACAGGTGCGTTGACTGGCCCGACTGCCGCCGCGTTCTACGCGCACATGGACGCGCACGACGGTATCCAGGCTGCTGCATCGTACGTGAGCCTGGGTGATCGTATCGAGGGCGCCGACGGCGTGGACGTGGCGTTCGTGAGGGACGCGGGCGCGTTGACGGTGGCGCAGCGAGAGGCGCTCGGGTCCAGGCTCGTGGTGGACGCGGAGGCGAACGTGGAGGAGCTCACGGCGCGCGCGCTGGAGAGGCTCGAGGCAACGGGAGATCGGTTCGTGCTGGTCGTGGACGCGGCGGAGCTCGGGGTGCGCTTCGAGGCGCTCGATCGGACGCGTGAGGTGCTCGACCTCGCCAGTGGTTTCGATCGGGCGGTGGGGCGAGCGTTCGGGTTCGCGAGGCGTCGGGGAGACACGGCGGTCGTGGTGACGGCGGACACGGACCAGAGCCTGAGCGTGCTGGACACGCACTACGGCTTCGTGAAGGGGAGGTGCGGTGCGGCGAAGCGCTGCGGCGGTGACTTCGAGCTCATCGAGATCGATGTGCGCGGTGAGGTCGAGCGTGGCGAGGGGTTCGCGGACGCGGTGATGCAGGGTGAGGAGTGGGCGCCGACGAAGGTGGTGCTCCAGTACGGTTGGTTGGCCCAGCTCGGTCGAGACGAGGCAGGTGTGGAGGGGGCGCGCACGGCGACGTTCGTGCCGTTGTTCGCGTACGGCCCCGGGTCGCAGGCGCTCAGGGGGTACTCGGCCCAGCCGCGGGTGGGTCAAGTGTTGAGCGGTTGGGTGACGCGCTGACGGGTGGCCACGAGTGAGGGTACAACGAGAAGAGGCCGACTTCCCCGGGGGGAAGTCGGCCTCTTCTCATCGAACCAGGTCACTGCTCAGCGCGGGCGCTTCTTGCAACCACCCTGACGCGCCTTGAAGCGCGGGTTGGTCTTGCAGATCACGTAGACGCGGCCGCGGCGGCGGACGATGCGGCAATCTTTGTGGCGCTTCTTGGCAGACTTGAGCGAGTTCAGAACTTTCATCGTGGCTCCTATGTACTCAGCGCGTGTAGTTCGCTGCGATCATGTCGTCGCGCGTGCACGCGAGTCGGCGAATAGTGTCGGGTTTCGACGTCTCGAGAGGAGGCCCCTCGAAAGGAGGCTGGAGTATACACAGGCCGAATCCGCCGTCAAGCGGTGCCATGGAGGCCTTCGTTGCGTGGTGAGGCGAAGCGGCCTACACTCCGCGCGTTTTGGTGGAGCCGCGCAGGAGCGCGGGGACGCCGCCCCACTCGTGAGGTCCGTGAGATGAGCAAGCAGGTGAAGGTGCGGCGACGCACGACGCGGTCGATTAGGAAGAAGTACGAGGCAGGGACGCCACTTACGATGGTGACGTGCTACGACTACACGTTCGCGAGGTTGGTCGAGCGGGCGGACCTGGACCTGATCCTGATCGGGGACAGCCTGGGGAACGTGATCCAGGGTCAGGAGACGACGCTGCCGGTGACGCTCGAGGACATCATCTACCATACGCGCGCGGTGTTGCGGGGGAACGGCTCGGCGCTGGTCGTGGCGGACATGCCGTTCATGACCTACCAGGGCGACGAGATCGAGGCGCTCCGGAACGCGGGCCGTCTGCTCAAGGAGGGCGGCGCGCAGGCGGTGAAGCTGGAGGGGGGTGAGGAGATCGCGGGGGCGGTGCGTCGGATGACGAACGCGGGGATCCCCGTGTGCGGCCACCTCGGTTTGACGCCGCAGTCGGTGCACGCGTTCGGTGGGTTCCGGGTGCAGGGTCGCGAGGAGGACGCGGCGCTCAAGATGATCGAGGACGCGAAGGCGCTCCAGGAGGCGGGGGCGTTCATGGTGGTGCTGGAGCTGGTGCCCACGGAGCTCGCGAGGCGGGTGACGGAGGCGATCGACATCCCGACGATCGGTATCGGCGCGGGCTCGGTGACGAGCGGTCAGGTGCTCGTGATCTACGACCTGCTGGGTATGAACACGGAGTTCACGCCGAAGTTCCTCAAGAGGTTCGCGCAGCTCGAGGGTGAGATCGTGGGTGCGCTCGAGGAGTACAAGGAAGAGGTCGAGGGGAGGAGTTACCCGGGCGAGGAGCATTCGTTTTGAGCGACGTGGAGATCCTGAGGACGGTGGCGGACGTGCGCGCCTGGAGGGCGCGTGAGGCGGGCAGCGTGGGCTTCGTGCCGACGATGGGCGACCTGCACGAGGGACACCTCGAGCTCACGCGCGAGGCGCGCCGGCTGACGGACCGCGTGCTCGTGAGCGTGTTCGTGAACCCGACCCAGTTCGGTCCGGGCGAGGACTTCGAGCGGTACCCGCGCGACCTCGACGTGGACGCGGCCAAGGCCGCGAGCGCGGGGGCGCACGCGGTGTTCTCGCCGGCGGTCGAGGTGATGTACCCGGCTGGCGACGCGACGAGGGTGCGCGTGGACCGGCTGACCGAGGGCCTGTGCGGCAGGAACCGGCCGGGTCACTTCGAGGGGGTGACGACAGTGGTCACGAGGTTCTTCAACATCGTGCGCCCAGACGTGGCGGTGTTCGGCCAGAAGGACTACCAACAGCTCACGGTGATCCGCCGGATGGTGGCGGACCTGCACATGGAGGTCGAGGTGGTGGGGTGCCCGACGGTGCGTGAGGAGGACGGTCTGGCGAAGTCGTCGAGGAACCGTTACCTGACGGCGAAGGACCGTGAGCGCGCGACGCTGCTGTCGACGGGGCTCGTGGACGCGTGGAGGGCTGTCTCTTATACACATCTGACGCTGCCG
>CAJXPN010000088.1 GCA_913058025.1 uncultured Myxococcales bacterium
GAGATGTGTATAAGAGACAGCCCCTCCTTCGGCTCCAAGGTCACCGAGTCTCACATCGGCGACATGCTCACCGAGCTCGGCGAGATCGCCGGGAAGTGCGGGCTCCGCTCGCTCGAGCGCGAGGTGATCGAGGAGCGGCTGCCGTCGCTGGCCGCCGGCAAGGTCACCCTCGTTGTGCTCGGCGAGTTCAACCACGGCAAGTCCACCGTGGTGAACGCGCTGTTGGGCGACGACGTGCTCCCCGTAGGCATCACGCCCACGACCGCCGTCATCACGCACCTCGTCTACGGGGACACCCCGAAGGTCACGATCAAGCCGCCCCACGGCGCCGCTTCCTTCGAGATCGAGTACGACGACATGGAGCGCGCCGTGCGCGAGTCGGGCGACGAGGGCCAGGAGCCCGAGTTCGTCGAGATCGCGTACCCAAACGAGGTCCTGAGCAACTCGCTCGTGCTCGTGGACACCCCCGGTGTGAACGACATATCTCGGCAAAAGGTCGAGATTACATATGGTTACCTTCCTCGCGCGGACGTCATTCTGTACGTGCTCGACGCCACGCAGGTGCTCAAGAAGTCCGAGGTCACGTTCATCCGTGACCGCCTGCTCAAGGCCAACCGGGACCGCATCATCTTCGTGCTGAACAAGATCGACGCGCTCTCTCCCGAGGACGTCGCCGAGGTCGAGTCCTACGCGCGTGAGCGCCTCGCCGACCTCATCGGCCCCGTCGACCTCTACGCCTTCAGCGGCCGCCGCGCGCTCGAGGCCCAGCGCAACGGGGACCCGCTCCCCGCCGACTTCCAGAAGTTCCAGAGCTCGCTGATCGGGTTCGTCCAGCAGCAGCGCGCGTTCATCATCCTGGACTCCGCGCTCGCCGGCGGCCTGCGTGTGGGGGCGCTGCTCGAGCAGAACCTGGCGATCAAACGCCAGGGCTACCAGCTCGAGAAGGCCGAGCTCGAGAAGCGCATCGTCGCGGTGCGCGGGAAGCTCTCGGAGTCCCGCAGGCTGATCGCGTCGAACGTCGACCTGATCGACGAGCGAATCTCCGGCATCGCCGCGACCGCTCGCCACAACCTTCGCGTGTTCACCGAGCAGTTCGTCGAGCAGATCCCCATCCAGATCGAGCGCGCCGAGGCGCGCGACGTGAAGCGCTACCTGCCCAACTTCATCCAGGACACCTTCAAGGAGTGGCTCGAGGGTGAGGGGCAGGCCGTGGCGCGCAACCTCGAGGAGCTCGCCGAGGAGATCATCGAGATCACCAACGAGTCGCTGCGCGAGGCCGTCGAGTCCTACCGCGAGGCGTTCGGCCTGGCCGCCGAGCTCGACCTCGACGTCGACACCATCAGCTACGACGTCAGCGTCTTCGCGCTCGGCGCGTTCGGCGTGTCGGTGTTCTTCCTCGTCAACGCGATCGTGGGCAGCCTGCTCACGCTCTCGGCGCCGCTGCTCGCGTTCTTCCTGCGCGACAAGATCGACGACCGCCTCAAGGAGCGCGCGCGCGAAGAGGGCGTCAAGGCGATCACGGGCGCCGGCGAGAAGCTCGAGGAGGAGCTGCTCCGTGTGATCCACGACTACGGCGATCGCCTCAAGGCCTTCGTCGAGACCGCCGGCGACCGCCTCTACCGTCAGATCGAGGAGGCCCTCGAGCAGGTCCAGATCGAGACCAGGGGCGACGTCGATCGCGTCCAGCTCCTCGTCACCGTCGACGAGCGGCTCGAGTCCACCCGCAAGGTCGTCGCGCTCATCAAGAAGAGCCGCGAGCACCTCTCCGAGGACGCCATCAAGGCCGGGTTCTGATCGGTCCGCACATCGTGTGACGCGAAGTCGCGCCCTGCGCCAAATGAAGCGCCCACCCCACCGGGGTGGGCGCTTCGTTCGTTCTGACGCGCGTGGGCCGTCGCTGTGAATGTGGCGTTCATTCGTGAAAAGCGCACGAAATGCGAAACAAAAGTTGATGCCGCAAGCGCCTCATATGCATCGAAACACATGAGGTCAGCTTTGTGCGCGCATGCGCGCGCTTGCCTCAAGGGTTTATCTTTCGCTTTGAGCGAATCTTCTTGCGCGCAGTCCTCACCGTTCAAGGCGCGCCAGACCGAATGATCGGGTCGACACGACCCCCCACCACGAGGCCCCACGTGACCTACGACAAAGCCAACCTCAAGGGAGACCTCTTCGGAGGTCTCATCGCGGGCATCATCGCGTTGCCGCTCGCGCTGGCGTTCGGCGTGCAGTCGGGCATGGGCGCGGCGGCGGGCCTCTACGGCGCGATCGCGGTGGGCGTCTTCGCCGCGGCGTTCGGCGGCACGCGCACCCAGGCGTCCGGGCCGACCGGGCCGATGACCGTGGTGTCCGCGGCGATCGTGGCCTACGCGGTGGAGAAGACCGGGAGCCTCGAGGCGGGCCTGGGCATCGTGCTGCTCGCGTTCCTGCTCGGCGGCGTCCTCCAGATCGTGCTCGGGGTCCTGCGCGTGGGGAAGTACGTGCGCTACTTCCCCTATCCTGTGATCTCGGGGTTCATGAGCGGCGTCGGGCTGATCATCATCTTCCTCCAGATCTGGCCCTTCCTCGGGTCCGCGTCGCCGAAGTCGACAGTGAAGGTCTTCACCGAGATCGCCACGCCGCTCTCTCAGATCAACTGGGCCGCCGTGGGCTTGGGCGTGCTCACGCTCGCGACGTACTACGCGTTCCCCAGGATCACCAAGAAGGTCCCGGCCGTGCTCGCGGCGCTCGTCGTAGGCACCGTGGCTGGCGTCGTCGCGGCGTCTCAGGGCGTGGTCGTCCCCATCGTCGGTGACATCCCCACCGGCTTCCCGGCAGTGCGCGTCGCCGAGATGTTCAAGACCGCCCCCGAGCACGCCTGGTTCATCGTCGAGTCGGGCGTCACGCTCGCGCTGCTCGGCTCGGTCGACTCGCTCCTCACGTCCGTCATCGCCGACAACATCACCAAGGACCGCCACGACTCGAACCGTGAGCTCGTCGGCCAGGGCATCGGCAACATCGTCGCCGCGCTGTTCGGCGGCATCCCCGGCGCCGGCGCGACCAAGGGCACCGTCGTCAACATCAACGCCGGCGGCAAGACCCGCCTCTCGGGCGTCGTCCACGGCCTCTTCCAGCTCGTCGTTCTGCTCGGCGCCGGGTTCATCGCCTCCAAGATCCCGCTGAGCGTGCTCGCGGGCCTGCTCATCAGCGTCGGCATCGCGATCATCGACACCAAGGGCTTCAAGCACCTGCGCAGCGTCCCCAGGGCCGACGCCGTCGTCATGCTCGTCGTCCTCGTCTGGACCGTCTTCGGCAACCTCATCCACGCCGTCGCCGTCGGCATCGTCCTGGCCAGCGTCCTGTTCATGAAGAAGATGGGCGACATGGCCGAGGAGGAGAGCCTCATCTCCGGCCTGGCCAGCCCCGAGGCCCCGTGGCCCGACGAGGACAGCGTCACCGACGACCCCCGCGTCTACGTCAAGCACCTCTCCGGGCCGCTCTTCTTCGGCTCGAGCGCGGGCTTCCTCTCGCTTGCCAGGACGCTCCCCGACGAGATCGACGCCCTCGTCGTCCGCATGGACCGCGTCCCGTACATGGACCAGTCCGGCCTCTACGCCCTCGAGGAGGCCGTCTCCACGCTGCGCGATCGCGGCGTCGACGTCGCCCTCGTCGCCCTCCAGCCCCAACCCCGCGCTCGCCTCGAGCTCATCGAGTTCATCCCCGCGCTCGTCCCCTCCGGGCACGTCTTCGACTCCATCGCCGCCTGCGAGAAGTGGCTCGAGGGCCGCTGACCATGCGCGCCCCGACATTCTGATTGCGTTCGCGAATCGCGGCGTGGATAACTGGCGCGGGCGTTCATCGAACGCCTGTTCTCTTTGCGCCGGAGCGACCGTGAGACGCCTCATCCCTGTCATCGCTTGCCTCCTCTTCGCCTGCTCGAGCGATCCTGGTTCGGCCGACCCCGAGGACACCACGCCGGACGCCTCCTCGGGGCTGGACGCCAACGCCTCCTCGCCGGACGCCGCGGCCGACGTGTCCCCGGACGCTCCGCCCGCGCTGGACGCGGGCGGAGTGGATGCTGGCGTCGATGACGCAGGCCGCGACGCAGGCCGCGACGCAGGCCGCGACGCAGACACGACCTCCACGGAGGGACTCTCTCCGTGCGAGGTCACCGCCGCCCTCGTGGACTGCCCCAAGAACACGACCACGCTGCTCACGGACCTCGGCGGGCTGACCCCCCGCGAGGTCCATTGGCAGAACCCCGAGGGCGACCCCCCCGCGGGCGGCTGGCCCGTCGTGCTCCTCTTCCAGGGCACCGGCCTCTCCAGCGAGGAGGGCTGGGAGCTGACCCCGGACGCCCCGTTCGGCGGCTACTACCAGGCCCTGCTCACCCACGAGCTCCTCGACGCTGGCTTCTCCGTCCTCGCCCCCGAGGTTCGCCTCGACGGCTCTACCTACTGGGACACCAACATCTCCCCCTGGTCGATCTCGTGGACGCTCTCGGGCGACCACCAGGTCATGCTCGACATCTTCGACGAGCTCGAGGCCGGGGCCTTCGGCCCCGCCGACCTCGGCCGCATGTACGCCACCGGGATCTCGAGCGGCGGCTACATGACCAGCCGCATGGCCGAGGCCTACGCGGGGCGCTTCCGCGCGCTCGCCATCCAGTCCGCCTCCTACGCCTGGTGCGCCGGCGCGCTCTGCACGATCCCCTCAGAGCTGCCCGAGAACCACCCCCCCACGCTCTTCCTCCACGGCGCGACCGACGCCATCGTCCCGCTCCGAACCATGAACCTCTACTACGACGCGCTCATCGCCGACGGCGTCGAGGTCTCACGGACCGTCGACCCGGACCTCGGCCACGAGTGGCTCCCGTCCGCGCCCGATCAGATCACGGCGTGGTTCCTGGCGCGTTGATCGCGCTCAGGTGTCGCGGCGCACCGTCGCCGTCACCTGCATCATGCCGCCCGAGAACGCGCGGCTCGGCCCGAACACGAGCGCCTGCCTCGGGATGATCCCGTCGAACAGCCGCGTCCCCTCGCCCAGGATCACCGGGACCAGCGTCAAGGTCATCTCGTCGACGAGACCCGCCGCGAGCGCCTGCTGAATCAACGCGCCGCCATCCAGGTACACGTCCCGCTCCCCTGCGGCCTCCTTCGCCTGCGCGACGAGATCGCCGATGTCACCGGCCGCCGCCCGCACCGTCGGCGCCATCGGCTCGAGCTCGCGGTGCGTCGCCACGATCACGGGCGTCTCGCCGTAGGGCCACTGGCCGAACCCCTCGACCACCTCGTACGTCGTCCTGCCCATGAGCATCGCGCCCACCTGGGACATGAACTCCTCGAAGCCTAGCGCCTCCGGGTCCTCCGGGAGCGCCCCCGGCGCGGCGTGATCCTCGTGCAACCACGCGATGTCGTCGTCGGCCCCCGCGATGTAACCGTCGAACGAGCACGCCATGTAGACCCTGACCTTCTGCATCTGATCCTCCTGTGTGTCTCCGGACAGGATGGAGCGCGCGGTGTCTCGAGGGCAAGCGCGGGTGCGCCTTTCGGGTCCGCGGTCGCCGCGTCGCGAGTGGCGATCGCTCGCGGCCACCCCACACGAGAAGAGGCCACGCCCTGTCGGGCGCGGCCTCCTCGATGTGTCACGGAGAGCGTCTTGTGCGCTCAGCCATTCTTCTTCTTGGTCTTGCCCTTGACCTTGCCCTTCTTGGGAGTCTTTTTGGCCTTGGCCTTCTTCTTGCGGGCCTCCTCGGCTTTGGCGGCCTCGGCGCGTGCCTGCTCCTCGGCGTCCTCGTCGACCTCCTCGTCGACCTCCTCGGTCGTATCGTCCTCGTTCAGCTCTCCGAGCTCGGGCTCGTCCCAGTCGGAGTCGGCGAGCTCGATGACGTCCGAACCCTCGGCCTCATCGACGTCGACGTCCTGGGCGAGCGAGACGGCGGGGGTGAGGGAGACGATCATGAGGGCAGCGAGGATGCGCGCGAGCGCGCCGTTCTTGAGGTTCGTCATGGCCTTCGTAGACTCCGACGTGGTGGGGCGCTCGTCGGCGCCCTGTAGGTGTCGACCCTCCTCACGTCGCACCATGCGGGTGAGGATGGGACCATCAGCGTGCCTCGAGAGGCGATCTGATGAAGAACACGGACGCCCTCTGGGGTCTCTCGAACCCTCTGCGTGAGGGCGGTGACCTTGCGGGGGTGAGTGCGATTGTAGACATTGATTCGTCGCCGCCAATCGAAATGCGACAACGCTCCGGGACCGCGATGTCGTTTTCCTTGGAGTGTGCATTTAATGTCTTGTTTTTGTTGCTTTTTGCTTCCTCGGGACGGCCCGGTCCGGCGGCCGAGAGAGCTCCGGGCGGGCGGCCGCAGCCGCCATGGGCAGCACCCTCCGTCTCGACGGATGGCCCCCCGCTGCCTCGCGCGAGGCAGCGTCACCGAGACCGCGTGCGCCCCCGCGCTGGCGGTCTGGGCCCAGAGCACGTAAAGAGTGTCCCGGCGCCGTGTGGCCACGGCGCCCCTCACATTGAATTCGAACGAGAGAGACATACCTATGGACATCATCTCAAGGGTGATCGAGATCCTCGAAGACGAGGGCCTGGACTGCGTGGTGCTCGAGGAGAAGGTCGCCGTGAAGACCGGCCTGACCGGTGAGAGCGGCGACTGGATCTGCAACGTCGAGCGGATCAACATGGCCGACGAGATCGACGCCGTCGCCGCGCTCAGCCGCTACGTCGAGGCCGTCCCCGAGGGGCACCGCAACGACGCGGCCCTGCTCGCCAACGCCATCAACTCCCGCATGCTCGCCGTGGGCAGCTTCGACGTCGACATGACCGACGGTGAGGTCGTCTACCGCAGCAGCCTCGCGTTCAGCGTCGACGCCGACGTCAACGACGCCGCGCTCCGGCTGATGCTGCTCATCAACTGGACCGAGATCGACCGCTACATCCCGCTCTTCGACGCGATCTCGGCCGGCGAACCCGTCGCCGAGGTCATCGCGTTGCTCGACGAGGGCGACGACTCCGACGAGGAGTGAGGCACGGAGCGGGGGAGGGTGGATACTCTCGTTGCCACCTGTGGGTTCGATATGCCCCAGTCGAGTGGCAACGTGACCTTCCACTCAGGAGTTGCGTCCCCACGCAACCCCGCATATAACGGTGTCTTATTCCGTTGTTGCACGTATGGCACATACGGTGCACTGGAAGAGCACGTTGGACGAAAACATTGATCACGGCGCCGGCTGGCGCGACCGATACGGAGTAGAGATGAACGAGTTGACGAAGAAGGGCCTCGCGCTGGTGACGATGTCGGCGCTGTTGGGACTCGGCGCAGGCTGCGGCGAGCCGATCAACGATGCCCCCGCACCCACCGAGGAGAACCCCTCCTTCGACGACGGCGACTACCCGCTCGCTGGCTATGAGGAGACCGTCGAGGACCTCAAGGACCCGAGCGGCGCGGAGGCGGAGCGTTACGACCAGAAGTTCGACCTCACGCTCCCCTCCAAGTACGAGGACCTCAAGCAGTTCCAGTCGCCGGTGCGCAACCAGGCGAGCCGAGGCGTATGCTCGATCTTCTCGACGGTCGGCCTCATGGAGAGCCTCTACATCATGGAGGGCACGCTCACCGAGCCGGACTTCTCCGAGCAGTTCCTCCAGTACTCGGCCAAGCTCGAGGCGGGACACTTCCCCAAGTCGGGCGGCTCCTCAGGACGCTCGAACCTCGACGCGCTCAACCGCTTCGGCGTGGTCACCGAAGAGGTCCTCCCTTACGAGGGAAAGGGTTGGGGGACCACTCAGGACGCAGCGTGCACTGGCGACGACCGCCCCACGTACTGCCACACCAACGGCACGCCCGAAGACGAGATCTTGAACTCGCCGCGCTACCGCCTGCCGCGTAGCAAGTACGTCTCGGTCTTCCCGGACAGCCTCAAGACCTACATGTACAAGACGAAGACCCCAGTGATCATCGGCGTCGACTTCATGTACCAGTCCTGGAGCCACGGCGGCTCGAAGTTCACCGTCAACCAGAAGAACAAGGCCGCTGGCGCCGTGCCCTTCCCCAGCCCCGGCGACAAGGAGTCGAGCCTCGAGAACCGAGCTGGCCACTCCATCCTGATCACGGGTTGGGACGACGAGATCAAGTTCCCGCGCCTCGCCGAGGACGGTACTCCGCTCAAGGACACCGCCGGCAACGAGATCTACGAGCAGGGCTTCTACATCATCAAGAACTCCTGGGGCACTTCAGGGAAGTGGGGCTCCGAGCACCCCTGGGGACTGGGCTACGGCTACATCTCCTACCGCTACGTTCAGGAGTTCGGCCGCGCCGTCAGCGCCGAGATGCCTGACGAGAGCCACTTCCCCGAGATCAAGACCCTCGTCGACGCCGACGGCGACGGCGTCGGTGACGAGTCCGACAACTGCGCCCAGACCTCGAACCCGGGTCAGCAGGACGTCGACGGCGACGGTGTTGGTGATGTCTGCGACAACTGCGCGGCGGTCTCGAACCCCGATCAGATCAACTCCGACGGCGACACGCTCGGCGACGTCTGCGACGAGTGCCCCGAGGGCACCTGCTCCGACAGCGCCTCCTACACCAACGACACGGTCGTCGAGATCCCCGACGCCGACGACGAGGGCATCACCTCGAGCATCGACGTCGACGTCGAGGGCGCGATCACCTCGCTCACGCTCGACGTCAACATCACGCACAGCTGGGTCGGCGACATCGACGTCCTGCTCATGGCCCCCAACGGTGACTTCGTCATCATCAAGGAGGCTGGCCTCGACGAGTCCAACGACTACGTCGAGACCATCACCGTCACCGACTTCAACGGCCTGCCCGCCACGGGCACCTGGTCGCTCATCGTGAGCGACGGCGCCGCGCAGGACACCGGCAGCCTCCAGGGCTGGGGCCTCTCCTTCGAGACCGAGTGAGACCTCGCCCGGCGCATGACGCGCCGCCCGAGTGATTCTTCAAGAGCGCCGCTGGCTCCCGCCAGCGGCGCTCTTACGTTGTGCGCCCTGTCTCTGCGCCCTGTCTCTGCACCGCACCGCTCGAACGAGGTCATGATCACATGGAGCCCTTCGTCTTCGCGTTCTCCCGAGGAGAGGACGACGCACCCAGGGTGATGTTCATCGCCGACGTCGCCTGCGCCTGCGGACTGTGCGGACAGCCACAGCTCCAGCGCTTCTACCACTCGACGCCGTTCCACGCGCTCACGCTGGGCAGGCTCGAACGGCTCGCGCGCGGCGTGAACGCCAAGGCCGGCTACTCGTGCCCGAACTGCGGCACGCCCGTCGGCCCCGGCGAGGTCGAGCGCGGCGCGCTCATCTACGGCTTCCCCGACGACGCCGGCACGCTCACCGCAACCGTCGACTACACCTCGGGCGGCGCCCCGCGGTGGGAGATCGCGCCCGAGCGCCGGCTCGACCCCCAGGCCCAGCCTCGCTTCACCCCGGCCGAGGGCGTCGAGCTCTTCGACGCCCTCGACGACTCGATCCTGCTCGAGCGTTGCGGCCGCGTGTTCAACCTCAAGGCCTGTCTCTTATACACATCTGACGCTGCCGACGATCTACTCTGTGTAG
>CAJXPN010000089.1 GCA_913058025.1 uncultured Myxococcales bacterium
CATACGATATTTCTGCCTGTCTCGTGGGCTCGGAGATGTGTATAAGAGACAGGGTCGACGCGCACATGAAGGCATACCACGAGGACATGGCCGGGCCGGCGACCTCGGTGCTCAAGATCGACCCGATCGCGGCGGCCAACGCCTGGATCAAGTCGACCTCGGAGGGCGAGGCCGCCATACGGCCCTCGACGCCCGAGCTCGAGACGCAGCTCGAGGCGCAGCTCGAGCCCACACCGGAGCCGACCTCGGACCAGGCCGCGGCGCTCGAGGCGAAGGTCTCGGCGCTCGAGATGAGGATCTCCGAGCTAGAGCTCGAGCGCGACAACGCGCGCGAGATCGCCGACGTCATCCGCCGGAACGCCGCTCGGTTGATCGACGCGCTCGAAGACTGAGCGGCCGTTCGACGATGTGAGTGAGTGAGTGCGTCGAGGGATGAGGGATGAGGGATGAGAGGGAGCGCGAGCGTGAAGACGCTCGCGCTCTCGTCGTCTCAGCCCTTCTTGAAGGGCGCGAGCTTCTCTTTGATGCGCGCGATCTCGGTCTCGAGCTTCTGCACCAGCGCGCGCGCGCCCTCCTCGCCCCTGTCCACGAACGTGCCGATCTCGATGACCTGCTTGGTCGTGCCGTGGATGGCGTTGTACTCGTGGTTGATACGCACGTCCTTCCAGGACACCTTGAAGAGGTTGACCATGTCCGTGCGGTACATGGCCACGAGGTCGTCCGGGTCGGCCAGGAAGTTCTTGACCTCGCACGTGATGTAGAGCGTGGCCTTGGAGCCCATGAGCGCCGAGCCCAGCGCGCTGGAGCCGGTCAGGCGGTCGAGCTGGACGTAGACCGCCGAGAGGATGGGGTCGCTCGGGGTCTTGAACTTCACGCGCTGGAAGTCGGCGTTCGACGAGAAGCCGACCGTGGGGAAGCCCTTACGCGACATGGCGCGCACGGTCTCACCGATCATCATCTCGTCCTTGCTCTCTCGGAGCTCGGCGTTGCGCTCGCGGTCGGCGAAGAAGTTCATCAAGCCCATCGTGTCCGCTCCTCTCCATCGTCGTGGAGTGCTCGCCCGGAGCGGTCTTCGTCGTGAAGAACGCTCTGGGGCCTTGCTCGTGTGTGGCGCCTTGCTTCACACTACGGCATCGAACCCAATGAACGAAAGCGCGGAGCGGCGGACATGGCCGAGTGGTACGTGAACACGGGGCAGGGCAACAAGGGACCCTTCGACGCCCAGAAGCTGACGGAGCTGCTCACGCAGGGGCACGTGAGCGCCGAGTCGTGGATCTGGCGAGAGGGGATGGAGAACTGGACCCAGCTCGGCCAGACCCAGGAGTTCGCGGGCGCGGCGAGCGCGGCACCAGCCACGTCCACAGCGCCAACTCCTGCGCACGTTGGCGCCGCGCTCGACGCCGGGTACGACGACAAGATGGACGGCATTTTCGGGGACCTCATCAGGAGCAGCTGGTCACGCCATCGCGCCCGTGAGCAGGCCTCGGAGCTCGACGAGGTCCTCGTCGGCGGCGTCATCACCGGGGTGCTCGACAACGGCTACAAGCTCATCGACCTCACGAGCGACGGCGCGAACCACTACCTGCGCTTCGAGAAGCTCGAGGACGGCTCGCGCGTCATCTTCCAGCTCCAGCACCGCGCCGAGTCGCTCATGGTCTCCAAGGTCATCGGCCAGGAGGCTTCGGTGACCATCGGCTACGGCGAGCGCGTCAAGAACATGTCCAAGATCATGGGCGCCATCAAGCAGGAGCTCAAGGGCGGCTACATCAAGCAAGCCGAGCCCGGGATCATCTCGATCGACGCCGACATCTCCTCCCAGTACGTCTACGTCCAGGTCGGCATGATCTGGGACATCGCCGACTACCTCGACCCCGAGGACCCCTACAAGGTCCTCTACCCGAAGCTCTCACAGGACCTCGGCGCCACGCTCCATGCGCTCACGAAGTACCTGCGCGGTCGCTTCGGGACCTGATCCAGCGACGCCACGTTCATCGCGCGAGGGGGAGCTCGCGCCACAACCGAGCGAATCATGTGCTCACGTCACCTGGTGATCCTCTGCGCGTCCCTGAGTGTGTCTCTGTGCGCGTGGTCGTGCTCGGACAGCAGCATCCGCCCACTCGACGGCTCTCACCTCCGGCTCTACTACCCATCACACCTCCAGACGAACGTGCCCGCGGATGCGCGCGTCGTGCTCGAGATCAACGTCGCAGAGGACGCCGAGCAGGCCGCGCGCGCGCTCGCTGACGCGGTCACGCTCAGCGGGGCAGGCGGACGTCTCGGGCTCACGTGGGCGGGCTGGGAGGCTCTCTATGGTAATGGGTCTGGCTATTCAGGGGTGCTGTTCGACGTCTCGCAGGCCATGGAGCCAGGACTCCACACCGTCGAAGACGATGACGGTCGCGTCTGTGACAGGTTCATCGTGGGTGATGACCACGCCCCGGTGCTCCTGGAGGTCGTCTCGACGAACCACCTGGCCAGTGAACGCCACGACTACACGTTCCAGATCACGTTCAGCGAACCGATCGACCTGGACGAAACGCTCGCGTCGATCATCGACGCGTCTGGCAGCCCATACGACCTCGAGTTGATCGGCATCTACGACATCAGCCGCGGCACCTACACCGTCGGGGTGCCCGCCAGCAGCGGCTTCGATCCAAGAGACGGGTACCGCCTGGGCATCGTACGGGCCGCGTCTCCGATTTCGGGCAAGCGGGCCTCTTCACGCTCGGCTCCGCTCGGGATCACGGAGCCGACGCTCCCGAGCGCTGGAGTGAGCCTGTTGGAAGACCAGGGGCAGTTCGTGTTCGAGGTGCGCCCCTCGAACCGCTCGAGCGGGTATGTCCTGCTCGCACCTCCCGGGGCGAGGCCGATCATGGGCTTCCAGTGAACGAGAGAGGGCGCGCTCCAGTGGAGCGCGCCCTCTCTCGTTCATGCCGCGCCGGCGTGCCTCGCGCGCCGGTCACTCACACCATGTCACTCGCCCATGGCGACGCACGACTCGATCGCGACGTGCATGGCGTCGAGCTCGCGCTCGAGCTCGTCGCGGATCACGTCGCCCATGGCGGGGTCGAGCATCGCGCGGGCGATCTGCTCGCTGACGTCGCGGCGCTCGACGGGTGAGGCGTCGCGGTGGGCGTCGAGCAACGCGCGGGCCTTGGCGCGGAGCACCTCCACGTCCACGAGACCTCGCTCTTCGAACGCCTTCCTCTTCAGGTAATCCATGGCCTGCTCACTCAGTTGCCAGTCTCCGAGGTAATCCGCGATCTCGAGAACGTCTCCAAAACCCTTACCGTCGCTCATCGCTCCACCTCTTGGACGCGTGTGTTCGGACACCTCATGTGTCCGCGTCGCGTTCCAGAATAATAGGTCGCGGAGGAGGGTCTTCGTAGGCCTGAAACGATCGTGGTTCGAACAAAAGTCGACGCGAAATCAGAGCCCGTCGAAAATGTTGCCGTCGAGGCCATCGAGGCCATCGATCCCGTTCCCGGGGCGCTTGCCTGGGCGCTTGCCTGGGCGCTTGCCGGGGCGCTTGCCGGGGCGCTTCTTCGCGGCCTTGGCGAGCTCGGCCTCAGCGAGCGCCTTCTCGAGCGCCTTCTCGTCAGAGAGCACGGAGAGCGGGATGGAGGCGGTGGAGCGGACGTCGAGGGAGGTCTCGATCGGTCGCGCCGCGACCTTCATGTAGGTCTGCGTGTCCTCCTCGTAGGAGCCCACGCCCGCGGCGGCGGCGACGCCGACGCCACCGACGATGAGGATCGCGGCGGCGAGGATCCAGACGCCGAGGCCTCGACGCGCGGGCTCGGGTGCGGCAGGCGGCGCCGCGGGCATGGGCGTGATCTCGGCGACGGGTGCGGACTTCTCGGGGGGCTTGCCCTGGAGCGCGGCGAGGCGCGCGGCCTCCTCACGCTCCTTGCGCGCGGCGATGGCGGGATCGATCCAATCGCCGCTGGCCTTGAGCTCCTCGACCTTGATCGCCTCGAGGCGAGCGGTGCGCTTCTCCTGGAGCTGGGCCTGGCGGTCGGCCTCGGCGCTCAGGCGGGACTCGGCCTGGTGGCGCTTGCTGGCTTCGGCTGCCTCGCGCTCGGCGCGCGCGGCCTCCTGGCGAGCGCGCAACGCGTCGGCGAGCTTCTGCTGCTCGTCGCTCGCGGCGGTGGCCGTCTCATCGAGGATGCCCGCGAGCAGGTCCCCCGCGTCCTCGTCGCTCGCCCAACCCGCTCCCTTGACCTTCGCCTTGTTCGCCATCTTCCCGCTCTCCTGACTCGATGTTCGGTGTGTTCCGACATGTACCAACGGGAGCGCACGCGAACGGATCCAATTTCGAAGTAAGAAAGACGCGGCCGCGCCGGGACGCATCGCCTGACGACGAGTGCTATACTTCGTGCCTCGCTTCACATTTGCACGTCGCGCTGGAGGCCAAGGCATGTCGATCAATTCGTTCACGAACACGATGGGCCTCATCACGGGGAAGGTCGTCGCGGTCGTCTTCATCCTGGTCGGGTTGATGGGGTCACTGTGCGCGCTCTTCCCGACGATCGCCGCGTTCGACACGATCTCGAAGGCGGGCGAGTCCACCAGCGGCCTGATGGGCTCCGGGATCTTCCTGGGCTGGCTCGGGCTCGGGTACATGCTCTTCTTCGGTTACTTCGGCTACCTGGTCGGGATGATCAAGCCGGGCAAACGCAGCGCCGTGCTCTGGGGCGGGACGATCGCCTACAACATGGCGTTCCCGCTGATGATGATCTTCAGCGCGGGCAGCGGCACCGAGGGCGATCTGGAGGCCAACCTCCTGTCGTTCCTGTGGTTCGGCTCACTCTCGGCGGCGGCGGCCATCGCGCTGTTCTTCGACCTGGAGCGGGCCAAGCCGACGATCCCGACGGCGAGCTGACGGGCCAGGCTACTTCTGGACGATATCCCACTGGGGGCGCTCCCAGCTCGCGGTGAAGGTCTGGGCGTCGCCCCACTGGGCGTCGCGGTCGCGCTCGAGCCCGTCGAGGAACGTCACGAACTCGAGCTGGCGCTCGGCCTCGGGTTTGTCGAGCTCGAGCGAGAACTGGCGGACGAGCTCGTTGGCCGGGAGCGTGGGCCTGCCCATGATCTCGACGAGGTCGATGTCGAGGCCCGCGTGTTGGGGGCCGGCCTGCCACGACTTGAAGACGAGCTCGGTGCACACGATGGTCGCGTCCGAGACGAAGTCGAAGTTGAAGTCGTAAGGGCGGCCGTAATACTGGAACGCGCGTAGGATCGCGCGCGCCTTGTCGGCCTTCGAGCGCTTCGCGCGCATCACGCCGATGTAGTCGGCGGCGAAGGCGACCTTGGGTGGCGTGAAGAGGACGCCCTCGCTCATCGCCTCCATCATCAGGTTCGAGGCTCCGTCGAGGCTGGGTGAGCTGTAGGCCTCCCACGCCTCGGGGTAGGTCGCCGCGAGGTAGGCGGCCAGGTCGGCGTGGCCTCTGAGCTCGGGCATCGTCGAGGGGAGGTCGGCGTCGGCGAAGAACGAGGACAGCTCGCCCGGGTCTCCCATGTAGATCGAGGCGTGGGGCCAGAACCCGGGGAGGCCGATGTTGGACAGGTACCAGTTCTTGCGTGAGACCACGATGTCGGCCGGCTCGAGCTTCTTGCGCATCTGGGCGAGCAGGCCGTCGTCGATGAGGTAGGAGTGGAGGCGGTAGACCTTGGTGTCACCCATCCACTCGGCGACCTCCTTCTGGACGGGGAACCACGCCTTGAAGGAGAAGTCGCGCGCGATGTCGAAGGCGTTGTAGCTGAACTTCTCGGCCGTGCCGCGCACGTCGAGCTGGGCCAGCGCCTCGGTCTTGTAGGACGCGATCAGGTCGACGCCCCAGCGGCACGGGGCGCCGGCGGCGCAATCGGCGCCCTCGAACGCGTCGCGTTGCTTGCGCCAGTACTGGTGGCTCCCCAGGAAGCGCGTGATCGCCTGGACGGAGAGGATGTTGTACTTGAGCGCGGCGAACGCGCGCGCGGGGACGTCCTGTGTGGGCTCGTCGAGGAGCGTCTCGAGCGTCTTCGACGGCACGGTGAGGTCGATCACCGACAGGCCGTGGCGGTACTGAACCAGCCAGGCGAGGTAGGCGACCATGAACGCGCGCTTGTGGTCTCCGGGGCGGGTGATGGGGTTGAGGAGGTAGGCGTCGCTCCAGAAGCTCTTGATGCCGTCGAGCGCGCGCATGTAATCGAGCGTGGAGCGCCAGATCTGGCGGAGCTCCTCACGGCGCGCCTCGGGCATCGCCTCGGGGTCGTCCTTCGGGAAGAGCTCCGGGTGGACCTTCGAGTACGCGACGACGGCGCGCAGGCCCTCGTCGTAGCGCCTGAGCTCGGTGAGCGACTCTTCGTAGCGGGAGTCGAACTCCTCGGGCGTCAGCGTGAGCAACGGGCTGAGCCTCGCCTGGATCTCCTTCTTCTTGTCGCTCACCCTCTCCTTGAGCTCGGAGACCTTGGCCTTGGTCTTGTCGACCCGGGCCTTGGTGCGCTCGCGGGCGGTGTCGGAGCATGACGTGCCGAGCATGAGGAGGCACAACGAGAGCGTGGTCGCGACGCGGAGGTTCATGGTTCGCCTGAGGTCGAGTTCTTGAGGGGGGTGGTTTGCGCACAGTGTGACGCGAGCGGCGCGTCATGAAAAGAGACGTCACGGGTCGTGTCACATCCGACGAGGCCATCTCGTCTTCTGGTTGGAGACCTACACGTCACACTGGAGAACGACATGGCTCGACCGCACATCATCGTCGTCGGCGCCGGCTACGCCGGGCGCTCGCTCATCAACCGAATCGCGGCGCGCCGCGTCGACGCGGACGTCACGCTGGTGGACCCTTCGAGCGTCCTGACCGAGCGTGTCCGTTGGCACGAACGCCTCGTGGGCGGCGCGCGCGACGCGCGCCCGCTCGCGGACGTGCTCCCGCGCGGGACCCGACACGTCGTCGCCCGCGCCGTCGATGTCGACCTGGCCTCCAGGACGCTCACCACGGACTCTGGGCTCGCGCTCGGGTACGACCACCTCGCGTCGACGATGGGCAGCCACACGCGGCGGGACCTCCCGCCGGGAGTGGGCGAGCTGACGGCGCGGCTCGAGGACGGCGCGTTGGCCGAGGGCGTCCGCTCGGTCGCGGTCGTCGGGGGCGGACTCACCGGGATCGAGGTCGCCGCCGAGCTCGCGCAGGCGCGCCCCGACCTCACCGTCCACCTGATCAGCGCGGGGTTCGGCGGCGGGCTCTCGCCGGGGGCGCAGGCGTACGCGCGCGCGGCGCTCGAGCGCATGGGCGTCCTGTCCCGTGAGGGCGCGCGCGTCGCTGGCGCGCGAGGCGGGGTGTTGGAGATCGAGGGCGGCGAGCCGGTGGCGGTCGACGCGGTGATCTGGTGCGCGGGCGTGTCGCCGGCGCCCTTCCCCGCCGGCGCCAGGCTCGCGCTCGATGGCGCGGGGCGTATCGAGGTCGACGCGCACCTGCGCGTGCCGGGGCACGAGGGGCTGTGGTGCGCGGGAGATCAGGCGCGCCTCGACATAGCGAGCGGTGAGCCGCTGCGGGCCGCGTGCGCGATCGCGATGCCGATGGGCACGCACCTGGGGGACAACATCGCGAGCGCCGTGCGCGGCGCGCCCACGGCGCCGTTCTCGATGCACACGGCGATGTTGTGCGTCTCACTGGGACGACGCGATGGGATCGCGCAGCACCTGGGCGAGCACGACGTCGCCACGGAGCGCTTCTGGACGGGGAGGCGCGCGGCGTGGATCAAGGAGAGGATCGTGCGCGCGACGTCGTGGTTGCCGCGTGCCGAGGGGCGGATGCGCGTGCCACTCTACCGCTGGCCGTCGGCGCCGTTGTCCGCGGCGCCGCTCCTCCTGACCGCCGAGCTCGACCCATGACTCTGGACGCCGACGCCTTCGCCGCCGACCGGCCTCGACTCTTCGCCATCGCGTACCGGATGGTCGGCGTGGCAGCCGACGCCGAAGAGCTCATCCAGGAGACCTGGCTGAGGCTCCAGGAGCGCGGCGCCGAGCCCGACGACCTCGGCGCCTACTCCACCCGCGTGCTCACGCGCCTGTGCATCGACCACATGCGGTCGGCGCGCGTGCGCCGTGAGTCCTACGTGGGGCCCTGGCTCCCCGAGCCGCTCAGGACGGGCAGCAGCGATCGCGGGGGCGACCCCGAGCGCGCCCTCGCGATGGCGCAGTCCGCCCAGATCGCGTTCCTGTTGGTGCTCGAGAGGCTCGGGCCGGTCGAGCGCGCGGTGTTCTTGTTGAGGGAGGTCTTCGACTACGACTACGCCGCGATCTCGGACCTCGTGGGCAAGCGAGAGGACGCGTGCAGGCAGGTCGCGCGGCGGGCGCGCGAGCGCGTGCGCGGCGCCAGGCCCGTCACTTCGGCAGAACCCGGCGCCCACGCCGCGCTCCTGGGCGCGTTCTTCGCGGCCGCCGCCGGGGGCGACGCCGCCGCGCTGGAGTCGATGCTCACGGACGACGCGGTGCTCCTGAGCGATGGCGGCGGCGTGGTCACCGCAGCGCTTCGACCGATCCTGGGCCCAGTACACATCGCGAGGTTCGCCGTGGGGACCTCTCGAAAGAACGTGGGCCTGCGGCCGGAGGTCGCCACGCTCAACGGCCACACGGCGCTGCTGTTGTGGCGCGACGACGCGCTCTACTCGACCGTCCAGTTCGACATCCGAGGCGAGAGAATCCAGGCCATCTACATCGTGCGGAACCCGGCGAAGCTGCGGAGGCTTTGACGTCGGAGCGTTGCGTGTAGTGCGGAGCTCTTTTGGTCGCGTCCGAGATGAGCGTTGCGTTTGTTTCGAGGGTGTTCGGGCGCGTTTGAGCGAGCGTTGAGTGTTTCGCAGGTGGGCACCGGCGGGGGCCCGCCTTGGATAGACTCCCCGCCCAACCAAATGCTCTCAGGTCACCAGAGGCAGGTGCATCACCGTCACTCGATGAGGTGAACCTGCGTCGAGGCCGTCACCTCGAAGGGGACATCCTCTCCGTCGACCACGCGCACGCCGCGCGCGCTGATCACCAGCGGGTACGCGCCGTCCTCGAGGTACTCGGAGGACCACTCGTAGGTGTCGCCCGACTTGATCTTGTGGCGCCCGTTGAAGACGAACCTGGCCGGGAAGTCGCCCTGGACGACCGCCTGGGGCGCGCGATCTTCACACCGCGTTGGAGGCAGCGGAGTAGGTGTGGAGCGGGCTGACGGCGAGCCGCCGAGACCTTCGTCGAAGTCACAGGCCACGGTCTCACCAGGGCTGCCCGTGTGAAGCAGGGCGCTGTGATGGCTGCCCCGCGGGACCTCCGCGTGTGCGTCCTGTCCGTCGAAGGTCGCCTCGACGATGAGCCCAGAGGGGCCCGCTGGATCACACGAGAAGTAGCGGCCCTTCTTTGTCACGAGCTTCCGATTCACTGCCACGAGCTCGGGCAATTCATCACCGTAGGCGCTGTCTCTTATACACATCTGACGCTGCCGACGATCTACTCTGTGTAGA
>CAJXPN010000090.1 GCA_913058025.1 uncultured Myxococcales bacterium
CCGATGGCTCCTTCGGGGAACTGACATGATCTACGCACTTCAAGGAGATCCGACCGCCGCGCCACCCGCGGGCGGCCTTGGCTCCGTATTCACTGGCACGCCCTGGATCGACCTGGTCGGCCTGGGCGTGATAACGCTGTTCTTCGCCCTGGGAATCAAGCACGGGCTCGTCTGGCAGGTCACACGACTCATCGGCATGCTGGTCGCGATCACCCTGGCCCGCAGCCTGTCGCCAGAGTTCGTGCCGATGGTCGAATCGGCCCTTAACCTCCCCACGAAGGCCTGTCAGGGCATCGTGTGGTTCCTGGTCTTCCTGGGAACGCTTCTGGTGACCGCGATGATAGGCGTGGTTGGGCGCAGGGCGCTGGAGGCCGTGCACCTGGGACCCATGGACCGCATGGGCGGAGCCCTCGCCGGTGGTGAAGAAGACGTGGCCGTCGCCCGCGCCGAAGGCGCCGCCGCCGTAGCCCACGCGCCCGCGAGGGGTGAGGTCACCGCTCAGGGGGACGGGGGCCTCGAGCCCTCGCTGGAGCTGGATCGAGCCCTTGCCGTCGCGGCTCTCGTGCCAGACGAGCTCTCCGGCGCGGGTGTACAGGACGTCGGTGAGCCCTGCGTGTGAGGACATCTCGCGGGCGGTCAGCGGGCTGGGCCAGGTGCCGTAGGCCATCGTCTTCTTGGTCACGTGCGGGTCTCCTGTGTGTGAAGTCGGGAGAGAGTGTGAGCGATAGGGTCCGAGACGGACACAAGAAAAGAAACGGCGCGCGCCCTGTCAAAGGGCGCGCGCCGTTCCGTCTTCGCCGGAGCGTCGGGCAGGTCTCAGGTCTCGATGAGACCGAAGGAGCCGTCGGCGCGCCTGTGGACGATGTTGATCGAGTCTGTCTCGTCGTTGGTGAACACGAAGAACTGGCGGTCCTCCATGAGGTCGAGCTGGATGACGGCCTCCTCGACGGAGAGGGACTTCGCGGCGTAGTCGCTGCGACGCACGAGGTGGATCTCCTCGCCCTTGGCGGACGTGTAGACCTTCGTGTCGCCGTCGACGGGCGCGGCCTCTGCGGCGGGCGCGGCCTCCGCGGCGGGCGCGGCCTCCGCGGCCTCGGAGGCCTCACCGGAGAAGCGCGAGTAGTCCTCGGCGAACTCCTCCTCGAACTCCGAGTCCTGCTCGAGGTTCGGGGGCTGGATCACGCTCATCGTGAAGGGGCGGCTGCGGTCGCCCTTGCTCGGCTTGTGGTCGCGGATGCGATCCTTGTGGCGACGGAGCTGACGCTCGATCTTGTCGAGCGCGAGGTCGACGGAGCTGTACATGTCCTCGCTGCTCGAGTCGCCCTTCACGGTCAGGTTCTTGATGTTGACTGTGAAGTTGACGATGTGACGGAACTTCTCGACGCGCATCACGATGGACGCGTCGACGCGTCCGTGGACGTACTTGTCTACGACTCGCTCGAGCTTGTTGACGGCGTAATCGCGCAAGGCGGGAGACGAGTCCATCTGACGGAATGAGACATTCGCGTTCATCGTGTGGGGCTCCTTGTTCCGTTGGTATGGTTTGGAGGGGGGAGTTCACGTCCCTGTCACATGACAATACGCCGACATGGCCTCGCGCGCCACGACCGAATAATGCCCGGCGCGGCCTTTCGTGCGGGGGAGCGCGCCTATTTACATGTCGAGGCGGATATTCTCTCGATCGTACATGGACTTGAGCCCGTCCTTGTTGACGGACTTGATGTAGGCCTCCTCCGGGGTGACGATGCGTTTCTTCACGAGATCGAAGAGGGAGTCGTTGAGCAAGACCATGCCCAGGCTCTTGCCGGTCGACATCATGGAGGGGATCTGGAACGTCTTGCCCTCTCGGATGAGGTTGGACATGGCGTTGGTGCACATGAGGACCTCGAGGGCGGCGACGCGGCCGCCGCCGATCTTCTTGCACAGGGTCTGCGCGACGACGGCGCGCAGGGACTCCGAGAGCATGGTTCGGATCTGGTTCTGACGGTCGGCGGGGAACTGGTCGATGATGCGGTCGACGGTGCTCGGGGCGGTGGAGGTGTGGAGGGTGCCGAAGACGAGGTGGCCGGTCTCGGCGGTCTCGATGGCGATCTCGATGGTCTCCAGATCGCGCATCTCGCCGACGAGGACGATGTCCGGGTCCTCGCGAAGCGCGGCGCGAAGCGCGTTCTTGAAGCTGCGGGTGTGGACGCCGACCTCGCGCTGGTTGATCAGGGCCTTCTTGGTGTCGTGGACGAACTCGACGGGGTCCTCGATCGTGATGATGTGGGCGGCGCGGTTGCGGTTGATGTAGTCGATGAGCGCGGCGAGCGTGGTCGACTTGCCGGAGCCGGTGGGGCCGGTGACGAGCACGAGCCCCTTGCTCAGCCAGCACAGGTCCATGATGGGCTTGCTGAGCTTGAGATCCTCGGCGGTGAGGATGTCGCTGGGGATGACGCGGAAGACGGCGCCGGGGCCGTGTCGGTCTCTGAAGACGTTGACGCGGAAGCGGGCGACGTCCTTGATCTCGTGTGCGAAGTCGGTGTCCCAATCCTTCTCGAACTGGCCGGCGTTGCGATCGGACATGAGCGGAGTGAGCAGGTCCTCGACTTGCCTGGCGGACATGTCGGGCAGGTTGCGCAGGTGGACGATGTCTCCGTCCTTTCGGTAGAGGGGTGGGTTGTTGCTCGTCAGGTGCAGGTCCGAGCAGCCCTCCTCGAACATGATCATCAGGTACTTGTCGATCTCGAAGGTCTTGGGGCGCACGGACGCATCGATGACGCGGTGGGGCATCGACGAGGGCGGGAGGCCGTTGCCACCGCGAGGGAGCGCGGCAGCCGCGGCCGCGGCTGCCGCTGCGGGCGCGGGTGAGGACTGGCGGAGCATGGGCGCGCTGACCTCGCTGAGGCCGCGCGCGCCGAAGTCGGAGACGTCGTGGGTGGGGAGGGTGACCTCGACGCGCAGGTTGCCTTGGCGGGTGCTCGCGAGGATGACGACGCCGTTCCCTCGATGGACGGTGAGCTCGCGGTTGGCCTCGAGGGAGGCGAGTTGTTCCGGGGATGTGACCTCGCTGAGCATCTTGCGGAGCTGAGGGTCTGAGATCGTGCGCTCGGAGAGCGGGTTCTGCTGCCCCGCGCGCTTGACGAGGATGGGTCGACCCGGAGTGAGCAGAGCAGAGCGAGCCTTCTGTTGCGTGAGAGTCTGGACGAGTCGATCGATGAACGCCCCTGACATGCGGACCTCCTCCTACGAGGCTTGGGAGCACCCCGCGGTAGTGTTCAAGATGTGATGTGTGTTTGGGTTAGATGCCGTTAGCCTACGACAGGCTCTTTCCATTCACAAGCGTTCAGAAGAGCTGTTTGCGCTTGGCGCTAGACAGGATGCCCATCATCTCGCGGTACTTCGCGACGGTGCGGCGGGCGATGTCGATGTTCTCTTCGGCCAGGAGCTTGACGATCTTGGAGTCGGAGAGGGGCTTCTTGATGTTCTCATCGGAGATGAGATCGCGGATCTTGGCCTTGACGGCCTCGCTGGCCATGTCGTGGCCGCCGTGGCGCGTGATCGAGGAGTTGAAGAAGTACTTGAGCTCGAAGATCCCACGCGGGGTGTGGACGTACTTGTTCGAGGTGACGCGGCTCACGGTGGACTCGTGCATGCCGATGTCCTCGGCGACGTCGCGAAGGACGAGCGGCTTGAGGTGCTCGACGCCGTAGTCGAAGAAGTCGCGCTGGAACTTGGTGATGGACTCGGTGACCTTGACGATCGTGGACTGGCGCTGGTGGATCGAGCGGATGAGCCAGGCGGCGCCGCGCAGCTTGTCCTGGATGTAGTCCTTGACCTCGTCCTTCTCGCCGTCGGCCCGCTTACGCTGGAGCTCGCGCTTGTAGTAGCCCGAGATCTTGAGCTTGGGGAGGCCGTCCTCGTTGAGGACAGCGACGTAGTCGACGCCGGAGAGGCGGATGTAGATGTCGGGGGTGATGTAGCGGGGCTCGGGCAGCTCCCAGCCGCGGCCGGGGCGAGGCTCGAGCGCGGCGATGAGGCGCGCGCCGTCGTAGATGTCCTCGACGTCTACGCCCAGGGTGCGCGCGATCTTGGAGTACGACTTCCGCTCCAGGTCGGGGATGTGGTCCTCGACGAGCTTGTAGGCGATGTCCTCGTTGGGGTGGAGGCGCTCGAGCTGGATGAGCAGGCACTCGCGGAGGTCGCGGGCGCAGACGCCCAGCGGGTCGAACGTCTGGAGGACGTCGAGGACGGTCTCGACGCGCTCGAGCGGCGCCTCGGCGGCCTCGGCCATCTCCTCGAGCGTCTGGCCGCGCATGTAGCCGGCCTCGTCGAGGTTCCCGATGACGAGGAGCGCGATGTACTTGTCCTCCTCGTCCATGTCGGCCATGCGGAGCTGCTCGAGCATGTGGTCGACGAGCGAGGTCGAGGTCGAGAGGGTCTCCTCGACGCCCGGGAGCTCCGAGCTAGACAGGCCCTTGTAGTCGTTCGAGGGCATCGATGACGAGACGGACTGGATGTAGTCCTCCCAGTCGATCTTATCCATGTCGTTGGCGTTGGCCTCGACCTCGGCGACGCCGCTCTCCTCGGTGTCGGCGCTCTCCTTCTTGCGCTCCTGTTCGCGCTCGTCCGAGGCGATGTAGGGGTCCTGCATCTCCTCGAGCACGGGGTTCTCGACCATCTCCTGTTGGACGAGGTTGATCAGGTCCATGCGTGAGAGTTGGAGGAGCTTGATGGCCTGCTGGAGCTGCGGCGTCATGCGCAGCTGCTGAGACATCTTGGGGATGAGCTGTTGGTGCATCGCCATGGTCTACCTCTTCACGTGATCACGCGCGCCGAGCTCTACGACCGTGGCGCGTGCGCGCGCCAGGTCGACCTCGATGCGTTTTCCCTCGACCGTCCATCCCTCGCCCACGAGCGCGGCGGGGGACTCCTCCGTGGCCAGCGCTCTGACCGTCTCCTCGTCGAGCTCGACTCGAGGCGCCTTGACGTACAGGCCGCGTGGTCCGCTCAGGCTCGCCTCTCCGCGGGCGATCCAGCCCGAGCCGGAGCGCTCGATGCTCGACGCGCGCAGCGACCAGCCCTCGCGCTCGAGCTCGCCGCCTCGGCGCGTCCACCCCGACCAGGACGCCCCGGCCAGCGACGCTCGCCCGGACGCCGTGACCGCCTCGGTCACGAGCTCGCGCGCGGCGTCGACCTGAGGAGTGGCCCACGCGAGCGTAGACGTCAGCGCCGTCGCTCCTGCGCACACTCCCGAGATGATCCTGGCTCCTCCACGCGCCATCGGCGTCTTCTCCTCGCTCCAGGTGTGTTCCTCGTACGTTCCATGCATGTTAGACGACACGTCTTACACGATCAAGAGCAGCTGGCGTTCGTGGCACACCTCTTGCCTTGTTTTGTTTGTCAAGCCGAATCGGCCCCTGTGTCTCCTCGCTCGCGAACTCCAAAGTCGAGCTTTGTTGCGGTGTTGGGGGCGTTTGGTGCGCTGCGTATCCTTCTGGTGTACATATGTGACGTCGAGGTCGATGGCGAGGATTTCGGCGGATCTCGTGTGCCGTGACGGGATCTCCCGCGCGCCGCGGTGTCGCAAGTTGACGTGTGGGTTGGGCGGTGTATATCGGACAGCTCTAACCTCCGCGCTGTCTGACCCAGGTCCGGCCTTGGGTATCCGCCGGGTCTCGTTCTGGCGGCGCGGTTTCATCTCTTGAAAAGGTATGTGGGAATGAAGAACGATCTGACGCGGTCTGCGCTCGTGTGTCTCCTCGCGTTCTCCTGGGCATGCGCAGGCACCCCTGGTGAGGACAACAACACGCCTACCCCCGACGCGGGCACGCCCGACACGGACGTGGACCCCGACGCTGGCGAGCAGGACTCCTGGTCCTTCACGATCGTCGATCAGGAGCTCGACGAGGACGACCCGACCTCGGTCGCGGCGACCTCGATCTCCACGACCACCCCCTCCTGGATCGTCGTCCACGAGGACGACGACGGCGAGCTCGGCCCGATCCTCGGTCAGGTCTCGATCGCCTCTGGGGAGACGTCATCCATCGAGATCACGCTGACCCGCCCCGCGCTCGATGGGGAATTGCTCCACGCCGCGCTGCACGTCGACGGCGGCGACGTCGGGACCTTCGAGTACCCTGACGGCGCAGACGTCCCCGTGCTCGGCGCGACAGGTGAGCCGCTCTCTTACGCGTTCACGGTCACCGTCCCGGTGACCTACGTCCCCGCGGTCGTCGCCACCGACCAGATCTCGCCGTCCGATGGCGAGGACCCGCCCAGCAGGGTGGTCACGATCCCGAGCGTGGTCTCTCCGACCACGGGCTGGATCGTGATCCACGAACAGACGAACCTCGTCCCCGGCGACGTGATCGGCTGGTCGGCCGTGGGGGTCGGTGAGAACGACGACGTCAGCGTGAAGCTCGACCGCGAGCTCGTCTCGGGTGAGACGCTCTACGCGATGCTCCACGCGGACATGGGCGTGGTGGGGACCTATGAGTTCCCGGACGGCGCAGACGTCCCCATCCAGGACGGAGACGGCAACGTCATCGCGCCGACGTTCCTGGTCGACGTCCCGTCGATCACGATGGGGAGCCCCTTCCAGGTCGAGTCGCTCTTCGAGCTCAAGCTCGATCGCGTCGTCGCGGCCGAGGCAGGTTGGGTCGTGGTGCGCGAAGAGGCCGACGACGAGCTCGGCGACGCGCTCGGTGTCTTCGCTGTGGCCGAGGGTGAGAGCGTCGACGTCGTCGTGCCGCTCACGGCCCGTCCTCTCCTCAACGGCGAGCGCGTCCGCGCTCAGCTCTTCGCCGAGGACGGCGACGCGGACACCTACGATGGGACCGAGCCCTCCGTGGACGACCTCGCGGGCAACACCGCCCAGGCGGCGGTCCTGATCGAAGTCGACTCCAGCGTCGGAGCGTCGATCTACGTCGTGGATCAGGAGCTCGGCGAGCAGAACCGCGTCACGCTGGGCCAGGTCACCTGGGGTGGCAGCAACAGCGCCACGCACGTCGTGATCTACGAGGGCGACCCCAACGATATGGCGGCGTACCTCCCCGAGCCCATCGGCCTGGTCACGAGCTTCGGCAGCTTCGTGTCCACCGACATCGAGATCACCCTCGGCAAGACCCTCGCTCCTGGCACGATGCTCTGGGTCGTGTTCCACGATGACACGACGCCCGGCGGCTTCTTCGAGTCCGAGTCCGACCTCGTCCTCGAGTACAGCGACGGCACGCCCATCGCAGCATCCTTCTCGCTCCTCACCCCTGCCCTCTGAGAGCCCGGCGCGAGAACGAAGAGAGGGCGGCCCGTCATGGGCCGCCCTCTCTTTTTGTCTTCGGTGCGTGTCCGCTCAGCGGCCCGACTTCACGATCGGGACGCCCTCCGCCGCCGAGGTCCAGAAGTTGAGCATGAACTCGGCAGCGCGCGGGCTGCGGAAGAGGGCGAAGTGCCCCTGGCTCTCGATGATGTAGGTCGCGTGTGTCAGCGGCTGGTCGTCGGTGCCCGACCTGTTCGAGCCGAAGGGGACGTTGACGGCCTCGGAGCGGCTCAGGTCGTAGGGGTCGAGGTTCCACGCGGCCTCGGCCTCGATGATGTCGAGGCCCGCGGCGAGCGTGAAGGCGGTCATGCCCACAGGGGAGGACGTGGTGTCGCGGCCGCCGTTGGTCACGAACACGTGGGCGCCGGCGTTGCCGTCCTTGGTACCGGCCCAGTACGGGGAGTAGGCCATCGGGTCGATGACGTCGGTGCCGAGCTGGGCGAGGTTGACCACGGGGTGCTTCAGGTCGAGGGGGCGCCCGACCTGGGCCGCGTCACGAAGCGTCTTCTCCACGTCGACGTAGTCCTTTCGGTAGATGATCGTGGTCGCGGTGTAGGCGCCCAGGCCGTTCATGCCGTAGGCGACGAACTCGTCGGAGACGCCCGCGACGATGCCGCCCACGAGCGCGCCCTGCGAGTGCCCACCGTAGACGATCCGGTCGGTGTCGAGCTCGGGCAGTCCCTCGAGCCCCGTGAGGGACTCTCGGATCAGACGCGAGGCGTAGATCGTCTCCGCGGCCTGCTGGCGGAACACGGTGCGACCTGCAGCCGGGTTCAGGTAGTTGAAGGTCTGGGCGACGATGTCGTCGTAGTCGAGGTTGTCGCGGGGCGAGTGGAACTGGGGCACGAAGTTGACCACGACGAAGCCGCGCTCGATCGCGTCGCGTACGACCTTGTTGCCCAGGTGCTGGTAGTGGTCGCCGCCGGTGCCGTCCTCGAAGAGCATCACGGGGCGAGCGCCCTCGAACTCCCCCGCCGGGACCGCCACGGAGAAGGGGACGGTCTCCTGGCGTTGGATCTGAGGGACGCCCTGCGCGTCGAGTTCGAGCCCCCCCGAGCCGGGGGCTCGGTAGGGTGAGGCGCCCTCCTGGAAGATCGGGACCTCGATCGTGCCATCGTAGAGGACGTAGACGTCGGAGCGCGTGACGTCGAACTCCTCGAGCGCCTCGTCGGTGGTCTCACGCCAGTCGGACACGACCGGCGCCTCCACGTCCTCGAGCACGACGTCGCGTAGCTCGCGCATCACGCTCGTGGTGTCCTGTGTGGTGAAGACGGTCGCCACGGCGACGTCGTCGGCCGAGAGGTCGTCCGACTCGAGGCACTCGAGCAGCGGCGCGTACGCGTCAGCGAGGTCTCCCTCACCGCGCATCGCCTCGTCGAACGCCGCGGGGCGCGCGAACGTGACGTCGGCGGCGAAGTCCTTGCGGATCACGAGCGCGTAGCGCTGGTTGGGCGCGAGGGTGAAGCCGGGCTCGGGCGTCGCGCGCAGCGTGTTCGCCTCGATGTAGCGGTCGCCCACGCCGTCGACGTCGACGTCGAGCGGGGTGCGCTCGCCGCAGCGGCCGTCGAGCGCGAGGAGCTGGACGGCGCCCTCGGCGCGCACGCTCTCGGGGGGCGTGGGCATGCGCGAGTTCCCGGGCGTCCCGTCCATGTTCACGAAGACGACGGGGGCGATCGAGTACCCCTCGATCGTCTCGAGCTCGGAGCGGAAGACCCTGATGATGAGGCCAGTGGCGCCGGGGAAGTCGCGCAGGTCCACGGTGCCGTCGTCGCTCAGGCGCGAGTCGCTCGGCCACGGCGTGCGGTAGAACCCCTCACCGTCGGGCTCGAAGCGGGGCGTGATGACCGTGCCCTCCTCGCCGGCGTCCGGCGCGTCCGCGCGGGCGTCACCGGCCTCGCCTGCGTCCGGCTCCGGTTCGTTGTTCTCCTCGCCTGGGCCTGAGCAGGCGAAGAGCGTGAGCGCGGTGAGCGCAGAGAGCGTAGTGCGTGAGCGCATTGGGTCTTCCTCGAGTGGAGGCGTTGGAGGGCACCAGACGCTACCCCAAGCCGGGCTCCCGAGACAACGACGCGCGCTCAGGCCAGGCGTAGCCTGAGCATGTCGCGCCGAGGGTCGGAGCGCTCGACCTCCACGCTGTCTCTTATACACATCTGACGCTGCCGACGATCTACTCTGTGTAGATC
>CAJXPN010000091.1 GCA_913058025.1 uncultured Myxococcales bacterium
GAGGACGCCGGAGCGCCCGACGGCCATCCACTCCATCAGCGGGAGCAGCGCCGCGAGCGCGTAAGCGCTCGATGAGAATTCCTTGCGGACACCGAGGAACACGACCACGGCGAGCGCGAGGCCCAGCGGCCACTCACTCACGCCGAACGCCGAGAGCGCGGCGCCCTCGAGCACCAGCAGCGCTCCACACATGATCGCGATCACCCAGGCACCCACCACGTCACTCCAGCGTTCGTCCGGCGTTCGTGATGATGAAGACCTCTTCGACGCGCGAGAGGTCCACGGCGGGGGACAGCTCCACCTCCTGGAAGAGTCCGCGCTCGTCCTTGGCGACCGCGCTGACCGTCCCGATGATGAGATCACGCGGGAAGACTCCGCCCAGACCGCTCGTGACCATCACGTCGCCCTCTCGGACCTCGTCTTTCTCGGAGAGGTAGGCGACCTTGGCGAGGTAGTCGCGCTCGTGGCCGAGCCCCTGGACCAGGCCGTGGGCGCGGTTTCGTTGGCTGAGCGCGTCGATGCGAGATCTCGGGTCGGAGAGCATGATGACGTCGGCGTAGCCGTTGGCGTCCACCTGGTGAACCTGTCCGACGACGCCGCCCGAGACGACAACGGGCATCTTCTCGAGGACCTCACCGTCGAACTCGACCTTGATCGACGCGACGCGGAAGAACGGAGTGGTGTCGCGGGAGACGACGCGGGCGGGCACGACCTCGAACTCGGGGTGCTCCTTCTTGAACCCCACGAGCGCGCGCAGGCGCGCGTTCTCCTGGAGGACGCCGATCAGGCGCGCGTTCTCTTCCCGTGTGCGGTCGAGCTCGGCGCGGAGCTGCTCCTCGTCGGAGACCTCCGCGGCGCCCCCGACGCCCGTGACCCAGGCGCCGACGGTGGCGATCATGCCGCCCGTGGCGGCCTGCGTGGCGCGCGCGGCGGCGCGCGGGCTCGACCCGGGCGCCGCGTCGCCGACCTCGGCGCCCGCGTCGATCGTCAGGAGCACGAGGACCACTGCCGTGAGCGCGCCCGCGGCGATCTTGTTTCGGTGGGCCTCGAACATGAACTCCTCGTCAGTACGAGCTCGCCTCGGCGACGTCTCGGAGCAGCTCGATCTCGTCGAGGACCTTGCCCGAACCGAGCACGACGGCGCTCATCGGGTCTTGGGCGATGAGGACCGGCAGGCCGGTCTCCTCACGGAGCAGGATGTCGAGGTTCTTGAGCAACGCGCCGCCCCCGGCGAGCACGATGCCCTTGTCCACGATGTCGGCGCTGAGCTCGGGAGGCGTGCGCTCGAGCGCTATGCGTACGGCGTCGACGATCGCGGTGATGGGCTCTTGGAGCGCGTCTCGGATCTCGTCGGAGTTGACCTCGAGCGTCTTCGGCAGGCCCGCGACGAGGTCGCGGCCCTTGACGTCCATCGTCAGGACCTCCTCGGTCGGGTACGCCGTGCCGATCGTGCACTTGATCATCTCGGCGGTGCGCTCGCCGATGAGCAGGTTGTACTTGCGGTTCATGTGCTTGATGATCCCCTCGTCCATCTTGTCGCCGCCCACGCGCACGGACTGCGAGTAGACGATGCCGGAGAGGGAGATGACGGCGACCTCGGTGGTGCCTCCGCCCACGTCCACGATCATGTTGCCCGAGGGCTCGGCGATGGGGAGGCCCGCGCCGATGGCCGCGGCCATCGGCTCCTCGATCAGGTAGACCTTGCCCGCGCCGGCGTGGAGCGCGGACTCACGCACTGCGCGCTTCTCCACCTCGGTGATCCCGTAGGGCACGCAGATGATCACGCGCGGCGCGATCATTCGGCTGCGTCCGTGCGCGCGGCTGATGAAGTAACGGAGCATCGCCTCGGTGATCTGGAAGTCGGCGATGACGCCGTCCTTCATCGGTCTGATCGCCACGATCGAGCCTGGCGTACGCCCGAGCATCTCCTTGGCCGCGCGTCCCACCGCCTTCACGCGCTTGCCGCCGCGCGCGTCCTTCTGCACCGCGACCACGCTCGGTTCACAACACACGATCCCCTTGCCGCGCGCGTACACCAGCGTGTTCGCCGTCCCCAAGTCGATCGCGAGATCGTTCGAGAACACTCCATAGAGTCTATTGAACATGGGGTTTGGCCTTGGATGATGAGCGGTCTAATCGCTCGCGTTTCGAACCGCGCACTGTGGAGCGTTTCGAGCCCTCGACTTCATTCCCCGCGAAGATTCAGCGGGGACCTCTTCTTATGTGTTTGGGCGAGAACCCACAAGTGGAGTCACGATTCCTCGCAGATGTGATGGGTGTATCTGACTCGTTTTTAAGGAGAAAGGATAGTCGGCGGCGAGCTTCTTCATACCTTGAGTGATACTCGAGGTATTTATGACGAGTCGTCACGCGTCACGCGGAGTTCTGAACGTTGCGCTTCGACTCTTGCGACGCGTTCGTGGTTCGCCGGGTGGAACGAAGGGCAGCGTGAGACGTCGATCTCGGTCAGCGCCGCTGGCATGCGCGCGGCGAACGCCGAGAGTGTCGCGCCGCCCCATGGCTCCGACTCCTCCGAGAACACTGCGCGCGTGAAGCGGCCAATCGCGCGCTGGATCGACTTCGCGATCTTCTTTGGGTTCGCCGCGCGACGTGGAGGGCGCGTGGTCACGCGCTCGAGTTCATCTCCGTGCGCCGTGACCCAGAGGTACTGCGCGGGGTCTCGGATCGAGACCTCCTTCACGCGTTCGCCCCAGTCACCTTCGAGCGCGGCGGTCCCCGCGCCGGGGTCGAGTGCACGAAGAGAGGGCAGGGCGCCAGGCGACGCCTTCGCCAGCGGCGCCAGCGCGTCCGCGCCTACTCTGCCCGAGAGCTCGAGCACCTCGAGGTTCTCGAGCGACCCCACCGACGCAAGCTCTCGGTAGAACGAGCTGGACTTCACGTCGCCGACGCGCAGCGCCAGGACGTGTCCGTTCGTCGAGCCGAAGAGCTTGCGGGACTCACGGTCGGAGATGCGCGCGAGCTTGAGGTCGATCGCGTTGGCGAGTCTGTGTTTGGGGTGTGTTCGCCCTCCCATCATATCGAGGAGCCAACTTCTGGGCGCCGTCCGGATGTAACGGCCGAACATGGGGTCTCGCGTCGGCGGCGCGTCGGCGTGTTCGTACCAGACCGCGTCGAGGATGGGTTCGGTGAGCGGCCAGCGCGTGAGCTGTGGCTCCAGGTACGCGAGCAACGCGTCGAGGCGTTCTGGCGCACAGGCGTCGACCAGCGACGTGATCCGCTCCCAGGACTCCGCGCCAGGTCGCCGTGCGAGCGCGCTGCGCGCCTCGGAGATGAGCCCGTCGTGCGCCAACTCCTCCGTCTGCGGCGCGACGTCGAGCTCGCCCTCGTCGAGCAGAGTGTCGATGTCTGCCCCGTGGACCATCACGCACCCGAGGATCCTCGCCCGGTCGATCTTGTGGCGTGACGGGTTCGCGCCGACCAACGCGACGTCGATACCCGCGCGCGGCGCGGGGGCGAGCGTGGCGCCGTGCGCGTCGAGCGCCGAGGCGATGTCGGCGCGTGAGCGACCCAGCACTCGGCCGATGGTCGTGACCGTCTTTCCCGTGAGCGTGAGTGTCATTGCAGCGCCACCATCTCGACATCGACGCCGCGCTCCGTGAGGTGCGCGACCAGTGAGGCGTCGAAGGCGTCGTTGAGGACGACGCGCTCGAGCTGGTCTCGGAGCTTGGAGCCGGAGATGGCGCGGCCGATGAGGAGCGACGTCTCCTCACCGCAGACGTCTCCAGAGAGGCAGGGCGAGAGGTCGAGCACCCGCAGCGCGTCCGAAGGGTCTCGACCCATCGCCACGATGAACGCCTCGAGTGGTGCGAAGCGCTTGCACCCGAAGGTCACGTGCCCGACGCCCTTCAACGCGTCGGACAAGTGCCCGCAGGTCTCCTTGTAGTCATGGTCGTTCTCGTCCCACGGGGAGTCGCAGACGACGACCTGATCGAGCGCCGTGAGCGAGCCGCGGTGCTCGGCCAGCCACGCGACGTGCTCCTTGAGCGACACGCCGAAGATCTCGAGCTGGTGCCCCCACGTCTCGGCGAGCGCGGCTCCTGCGCTCGTGGTGTCACCGCGGTGCGACATGTAGCGGGTGGTGCGTGAGAGGTGGAGCGCGCTCAGAGACGGGAGGCACTCGGGGTGGCCCATGAGCGTCGCGAGCCCGTCTGGGTTGCACTCGTGTACGACGAAGGACTCGACGGCGGCGAGCGCGTCGCTGGCGAGCATCTTCTTGAAGAAGGTCTTGTTCTTGTTACTGGACTCGTTGGTCTCTCCGAGGCTGAAGACGCGGAGGAAGTCGAGCGTGGGGTTCTCGAAGATCTTGGCCGCGAGCGTGTTCGAGACCTGGACGCCCGAGAACGAGAGCGCGTCGCACACGCGATGCTTTGGAGACGGCCCGTCACGCAGCAGCTCTGCCACCCACTCGATGGGCATCCGCCGCAGCGCGCCAGCGGCGTCGGCGCAGATCCCCGTGACGCCGCGAGCGTCCATGTTGCGGCGTTCGTACCAGGAACTCTTTGGGTCGTCATGGGCGGTGCGCCAGCTCGAGAGCTGAGGCTCGAGGTATGTGGAGAGATCCTCGAGGTGACCGGGCTCGCAGTCATCGAGGAGAGAGGTGATGGCGTCGAAGGTGATTCGGCTGGGTGCGCCATCCAGGAGCTCGCGGGCCTCACCGACGAGGTCGTCGAGCGAGCGGCCAGGTGCCTCTTCGAGCTCGACGCTCCCCGCGTCGAGCAGCGTGAGGACGTCCTCCCCCTCTACGATGACGCACGTGCGTGAGCGAGCCTGCGTGAGCTTTGGCCCCGACGGCCTCGACCCGAGCAGCACGACCCCTCCTTCCCGTGCGGTCCCCGTGACGCTACCTCCAGCCGCCTGGACGGTGTCGGTGACCTCGCGTTTGGTCCAGCCCTTGATGTTGCCGATGACGCATATGGGGGCGTCGGTCAATGTGACGAGCATGACTTCCTCGTTGTTCGAGTGGGGGAGGTTGCGGGTCGTGGGGGCGCAGTATGGACATCGTGGCGCGCCGCCGATAGGTCGGCGTCGATCGCGTGAGATGCGAAAGGAGCGCCAATCACCACGCGGCTGCGCCTTGCGCGGTTCCGTACAACCTGTTTAGTATGCGCGCTCTTGAGCGCCGAAGAATACGTGCTCTGGAAGAAACGTCGGTTGGTGTGGCCCTCATCGCGGTCTCCAACACCACGATACATACAGCGTCAGAGGGCGCGCGCGCGAGCGCGGCGCCCACGCGGGACGCGGAGAAGGTGTCATGCTCGAGCAGATGAGAGAGTCCTCCAAGAACGGTCTGACGATGGTGATCTTCGCCATCATCATGGTCGTCTTCGCCATCTCCTTCGGTGCGCCCATGGATGGCTGCCAGGGGGGTCAGATGGGTCCGAAGTTCCTCGCGGAGGTCAACGACCATGACGTGATGTCGACCGAGGTTGGGATCGTCTTCAACCGCGCCAACGTCAACAACATGAACGAGGACCAGTACTTCCAGGAGCAGTCGAAGGCGCTCCGGGCAGTGATCGTCCTCCACCTCCTCGCTGACCGCGCCCGAGATCTCGGGATGCGCGTGAGCTCGGAGGAGTTCAAGGCGTACATGAGCGACCCGGCGCGCAACATCGAGTTCCTGCGCTCCTACGGCCAGAACGGCTCGCTCGACGGCCGCTACTACGAGAACTACGTGCAGAACCAGCTGCGCGTGAACATCAAGAGCTACGAGGACTTCAAGCGCGAGGAGATCCTCGCGCGCAAGTACCTCGACCTCGCCGAGATGCAGGTCGGAGCGTTCCCGGGAGCCGTCGACGAGCTCCGCGTGCTGCGTGAGACCAAGGTCGACCTCGAGTTCATCAAGCTCACTCCCGGCGCCCTCGCGGCGGGCATAGAGGTCACCGACGCCGACGCGCTCGCGTGGGCCGACGCCAACGCCGACGCGCTCAAGAAGGCGTACGACGCCAAGTCCGCCGTCTACAAGAAGCCGGCGCGATACAACGTCCGACGCCTCTTCATGCCCAAGCCCGGCGCCAACGCGACCGAGGCCCAGGCCAAGAAGCTCGAGAACGCCATCGGCCTCGCCAAGAAGAGGATCGTCGAGGACAAGGAGGACTTCGTCGCCGTGACCGCCGAGCTCGCCCCCGAGTACGACAAGGAGAGCAAGGGCGCGATGGGTTGGAAGACCGAGGAGAACCTCGACGCCGACATCTTCAAGGCCCTCGACGGCGCCAAGGTCAACGACATCAAGGAGGTCGACACCGACGGCGCGTACATGTTCGTGCGCCTCGAGGGGAAGGAGGAGGCCACGACGACGCCTCTCGCCGACGTCCGCCTCGAGCTCTCCAAGGCGGAGCTCCAGAACGAGCGCGCCTCCGACCAGATCACCAAGCGCCTCGAGGAGCTCCGCGCGCGTTCGGAGAAAGACGACGCGTCGCTCTCCGACACGCTCGACGCCCTCAAGGCAGAAGAGAAGGCCGCCGCCGCTCCCGTGGAGGGTGACGCGGTCGAGGGAGACGAGGCTGCGCTGCCCGTCGCGTCGAAGTGGGACGGCGTCCGCGTCGACACCACCAAGATGTTCAACATGGAGCCCAAGGCTCCGCCCTCGAACATCTTCGGCGGCCAGATCCCGGCCCAGCTCCTCGCTCAGTTCTCCGCGTGGGACCGCGTCCCTCAGATCGGCGCCTCGACCGCGCTCATGATCGACGCCTTCAAGCTGACCAAGGCCGCCCCGCTCGCCAAGAGCATCTACGACGTCTCCGGCGCCAAGGTGCTCGTGCGCTTGAAGGACCGCGAGGACCCGGGCAAGGCCGACGCCGAGCCCAAGAAGGATGGCGAAGAGGCCCCCGTCGACCCGACGCTCGAGCTGACCCAGCAGGTCCGCTCCAACGTCATCGCCGAGGTCGCCAACCCCTCCAACCGCACCGGCTGGATGACTCTCTTCCTCTACCCCGAGGGTGACGACTATGGCCCCTGGGTCGAGTCCATCTACGACGAGGCCGTCCGTGACGGGAGCATCCGCTTCAACCCGGACCAGCGCACCTCCAAGTTCCTCATCAAGTCCGACGCCATCGACCCGACCACGGCCATCAAGATCGACGGCCTCGGTGAGATCACGCCGGGCGCCGACGAAAAGGGCGCCGCCAAGCCTGGCGACAAGAAGACCGAAGAGAAGAAGTCCGCGCCCGCGAAGTGACGCGACGCTCCCCAAAGACGCCCGGCCTTCCCCTCGTGGGAGGCCGGGCGTCTTCGTTTCTTGCCGCCCTCGGCCCGCGTTCGATTGCGTTTGTTCGAGCGCGCCCTCGGGCGCACAATACGACCCACTCGGCCTACCTCGGTCGGGGTGAACTCAGGAGAACTGCATGCCGGATCGCTTTCAGCGGATGTTCCGTTCGCACTCGTCGGTGATGCTCCTCGTGGACCCGGAGACCGGCGCGATCGTCGAGGCGAACGAGGCCGCCGCGCGCTTCTATGGCGCGAGCGTCTCCGAGCTCCAGGTCATGAACGTCCAGTCGTTCCATCCCGAAGGGGCAGGGCGCTCGCTGGCAGAGGTCCGCGAGCTCGCGAGCGTGGGAAAGAACGGCTCGCTCTCGCTGAAGCACGAGACCGCTTTTGGGCTACGCCACGTCGAGGTCCACGTCTCACCGGCGGACGTCGACGGCGTCGTGCTGCACTTCGCGATCATCCACGACGTCACCGAGCGTGTCATCGCCGAGGACGCCCGCCAGCGAGGCGAGGCGAAGTTCCGCGCGCTCATCGAGTATGCGCTCGACCTGACGCTCGTGGTCGACATGGACGCGGTGCTTTCGTTCGTCTCGCCCTCCATCACGAAGCTCCTCGGGTACGTCCCCGACGAGCTCGTCGGGTTGAGCGCGAAGTCGCTCATCCACCCCGAGGACTACGAGCTCATCGGCGAGGAGTGGACGAGGCTGATGACCGAGCCGGAGACGGTCTCGGAGATGACGTTTCGCATGCGCGCCGTGGACGGACACTGGAGGATCATGGCCGCGAACGCGCGCAACCTGCTCCACACCGAGTCGGTCGCGGGCGTCGTCTTCAACGCACGCGACATCACGGAGGCGACGCTCGCGCACGCGAGGCTCTCCGAGCGTGAGGCCCAGCTCGCCGAGGCGCAGCGGCTCGCGAATGTCGGCTCATGGGAGTGGGACCTAGAGAGCGACGAGCTCATCTGGTCGGATCACCTCAAGAAGATCTTCGGCCTCGCGTACGATCAGCGCGTCACCATGGACCTCTACTCCGAGCACCTCCACCCCGAGGACCGCGCCGCCATCACGGCGGCCGTGCAGGTCTGCATGGAGGACTTCGAGCCCTACGAGGTCCAGCACCGCATCCGCCGCGCAGACGGCATCGAGCGCATCGTCGTGAGCCAGGGCCGCGTGGTCGTGGACGAGTACGACAGCCCGCTCAAGCTCTACGGCTCGTGCCAGGACGTCACCGAGTTGCTCTCCCAACAGCAGGAACTCCGAGAGTACGCATCGCGGCTCGAGGCATCGAACCGCGAACTCGAGGAGTTCGCCTACGTCGCCTCGCATGATCTCCAGGAGCCGCTGCGTAAGATCCGGGCGTTCGGCGACCGCCTCCAGCGGACCTACGCCGCGGAGCTCGGCGAGCGCGGCGCGGACTACCTCGAGCGGATGTCGAGCGCGGCCGAGCGCATGTCCACGCTCATCGAGGACCTGCTCACGTACTCGCGCGTGACGACGCGCGCGCGCCCTTACGAGCGCGTCTCACCCGACGAGATCCTCTCGGGCGTGCTCTCCGACCTCGAGATCTGCTGCTCGGAGTCTGGCGCGTGCATCGACGTCGGCGACTTCCCCGAGCTCGACGCGGACCCCCTCCAGCTCCGCCAGCTCTTCCAGAACCTCATCGGAAACGCGGTGAAGTTCGCCAAGCCCGGTGAGTCGCCCCGCGTCACCGTCTCCGCGCGAGTGCTCACCGCGGCGGTCAAGCCGCCCGCGACCAACGGCGTCGAGCGCGTCGAGATCGTCGTGTCCGACTCGGGCATAGGCTTCGATCAGAAGTACGCAGACAACATCTTCATGCCCTTCCAGCGCCTCCACGGGCGCAAGGAGTACACGGGCACGGGCATCGGGCTCGCGATCTGTCGCAAGATCGCAGAGCACCACCACGGGACCATCAACGCGTTCAGCGCCCCCGGCGAAGGCGCCACGTTCATCGTGAACGTGCCGAGGTTCCAACTCAGACGGCAAGAGGAGCTCCATTGAGTCTCGAAGACACGCTGCACGAACTCGCCGCGCTGTGGACGCAGGAGGCGCGAGCTTCGCGCGAGCGCTTCATCGAGGCGCGAGAGCGCTCCACGTTGGCCGAGCGCGTCGCGCGAGGCTCGGCGCTCGACCAGCTCGAGGTCGTGGAGATGGAGGCCGCCACGGGCGGCCGCACGCTCCTGTGG
>CAJXPN010000092.1 GCA_913058025.1 uncultured Myxococcales bacterium
GCTCGGAGATGTGTATAAGAGACAGCCCATGATCCCTGCACGTTACACAGCTCCCCAGCGGGGAGCGCCAAGCCCGAAGGGCGCCGGCGGGGAGGGCAGCCGCGCATGCACCTCCGACCGTCAAAGACACGCCAACCTCCCCGCAAGAACACGCACCATGTCCGGAGCCCCCCGCGCGAAGCGCGGGGGCGCCAAGCCCGAAGGGCGGCGGGGGCCTCTGCCCCGATACACTCTCCGCCTCACACGGACGCCCCCGAAAGAGCCCCGCGCCACACTCGACGCCCTCTCGGACGCTCAGAACACCTCGGCGAGCGTGTCCTCGATCTTCTGGAGCACGTCGTCGATGATCTCGGGCGTGTGGGTGACGGACAGGAAGCCTGCCTCGTACTGGCTAGGCGCCAGGTACACGCCGCGCTCGAGCATGCCGTGGAAGAACGCGTTGAAGCGCTCGAAGTCGCAGTTCTTGACGTCGTGGTGGGTGTGGATCGGGCCAGGGTGGAAGAACAGGCCGAACATCGAGCCGACGCGGGTCTGGAAGAGCGGGTAGCCGTGGCGAGCGATGATGTCGGCGACGCCGGCCTCCAGCCGCGCGCCGAGCTCCTCGAGGTGGTCGTAGGCCTCGGGCGTGAGCCTGGCGAGCGTGGCGAGCCCGGCGGACACCGCCACCGGGTTCCCGGAGAGCGTGCCCGCCTGGTAGATCGGGCCGTCCGGTGAGACCTGGCGCATATACTCCGCCTTGCCGCCGTACGCAGCGAGCGGGAAGCCGCCGCCGATGACCTTGCCGAAGCAGAAGAGGTCGACGTCGACGCCGTAGATCTCGGCGGCGCCGCCTCGCGCGACGCGGAAGCCCGTCATGACCTCGTCCCAGATGAGCGCGACGTCGTGGGCGTCGCACAGCGCGCGCAGGCCGTCGTGGAAGGCCTGGGTGCCGGGGATGCAGCCCGTGTTGCCGCAGATCGGCTCGAGGATGATCGCGGCGACCTCGCCGCGGTTCTCGTTCAGGAGCAGCTCGACGGAGTCCAGGTCGTTGAACTGCGCGAGCAGCGTGTCCTTGGCCGTGCCGCGGGTGACGCCCGGTGAGTTGGGCTCGCCGAAGGTCAGCGCGCCCGAGCCCGCGCCGATGAGGAAGGAGTCGGAGTGCCCGTGGTAGCACCCGTCGAACTTGATGATCTTGTCCTTCCCCTTGACGCCGCGGGCCACGCGGATGGCGGACATGCACGCCTCGGTGCCCGAGTTCACCAGGCGGATGATCTCGAGCCCCGGGACGCGCGAGATGACGTCCTCGGCCATGTCGATCTCGATCTCGGTGGGCGCGCCGAACGAGGAGCCGCGCGCGACCGCTGCCTGCGCGGCCGCGACCACAGAGGGCTCGGCGTGTCCGAGGATCGCGGGCCCCCAGGTCAGGACGAAGTCGACGTACTGGTTGCCGTCGGCGTCGTAGATGTAGGGCCCCTCGGCGCGCTCGATGAAGCGCGGCGTGCCGCCGACGGACTTGAAGGCGCGCACGGGTGAGTTGACGCCGCCGGGCATGGATGTTCTGGCGCGCTCGAGGAGGCGCTCGCTGTTCTTCAACTGCATGGGGTCGTTCGCTCGTCGTGGGAGGTGTTCTGGTTCATGTCGGCCAGCTTGACAGGATCACTGCGCGGCGGGCTCGTCGTGGGCGTCATGGGCGTCGGCGGAGGCGCCGCCATCGAGGGCGACGAGCTCGCGCGTCGCGCGGAAGTCGCGCACGAAGCGCTCGAGGACGTCGATCCAGGCGTCGTGCTCGTTCAGGCAGGGGATGTAGACGAACTCCTTGCCGCCGGCGTCCATGAACTCCTCGCGCCCCTCCATCGCGATCTCCTCGAGGGTCTCGAGGCAGTCGGACACGAAGGCGGGGCACATCACCGCGATGCGCTTGATGCCATCTGTCGGGAAGCGCTCGAGCTCCTTGTCGGTGTAGGGCGTGAGCCAGGGCTCGCCGGCGAGGCGAGACTGGAACGAGACGCGCAGCTTCGAGGACGGGATGCCTGCGCGCTCGGCGAACAGGCGCGTGGTCTCGTAGCACTGGTGCCGGTAGCACATCGACTGGGCCGGGTGCGGGCGCTCGCAGCAGGACTGGTAGTTCAGGCAGTAGGTGCCTGACGGGTCGCCCTTGCGGATGTGGCGCTCGGGGATGCCGTGGTAGCTGTGCAGGAGGACGTCGTAGTCGACGCCCTCGAGGTGCTCGCTGGCGACCGTATGGAGCGCCTCGATGTAATCGGGCGCGCTGTAGAACGGCGGCTGGATCGTCACGCGCATCCTGGGCGCGATCTCTCTGGCGACCTCGAGCGCCTTCGCGGCGACCGTCTCATAGGACGACTGGGCGTACTGCGGGTAGAGGGGCACGACCAGGAGGTCGCGCACGCCGCGGTTGGCGAGCCCTCGCAGCCCCTCGGCGATGGAGGGGTCGCCGTAGCGCATGGCGACCGCGACGGGGACGTCGACGCGATCGGCCAGCTTGTCGGCGACGGCGTAAGTCGAGAGCACGAGCGGTGAGCCGTCGTCGGTCCAGATCTTCTCGTAGGCCTCGGCGCTGCGCTTGGGGCGGAACGGGAGGATGAAGAGCTCAAGGACGGCGGCGCGCACGGGCGCGGGGACGTCGATGACGCGCTCGTCGCCCAGGAACTCGCGCAGGTAGGCGCGCACGTCCTCGACGTCGGTGGAGTTGGGGGAGCCGAGGTTGATGAGCAGGACGCCCTGCTTGCGGCCGTGTTCGTGGTCCATGGTCGAGTCCTTGGTAGGCGTGGGCGCGCCGGGCGCGTCGGGGGTCACTCCTGTAGATGCAGCGAGTCGGCCACGCGTTGTGCCGCGGCGTGACCCGAGGCGACCGTGTCGCTCACGGCGATGCCCTGTCGGTAGTTGCCCGCGAGCGCGGAGTGGGGCATCGAACGCTCGAGCGCGTCGACGCCGTCCATGACGCGACCGTAGCCGACCTCGTACTGGGGGATCGAGCGCGCCCACTGGCGCCAGCGCGTGAACACGGGCCCATTGCTCAGGCCGAAGAGTCGGTCGAGGTCCTCGAGCGCGAGCGCGATCTGCTCCTCGATAGGTAGCGCGCACAGCTCGGGCGCGCGCGCGCCGCCCACGAAGCTCATCACGAGCGCGTGGCCCTCGGGCGCGCGGCCCTCGAATATCGTCGACGGGAACGCGGCCCCCAACGTGTGGAAGCCCTCCTCACACGACGGTATGAGCACGCCGAACCCGTCGAGCGGGTGGCGCACGTCGGCGCGCTCGAAGCCGAGCGCGAGCATCGTGATGGGAGGATGGGAGATGGAGGCGAGCGCGTCGGTCGGGGCGCCCTGCCCTGCCACGACGACGTCGAGCTCGGCGGCGAGGTACGCAGGCAGCGCGACGACGAGGCCGTCGCACTGGAGCGTCTCGTGGGCGCCGCCTTCCTCGTAGGAGAGCGTCCAGTCGTCGCCGTCGTGGGAGGCCCCCGTGGCGCGGGCGCCGAACGTGATGGAGCCGTCCAGTCGATCCACGAGCGCGCGGACGATCGTCTCGACGCCCTCCTCGAAGTTCACCAGCGGCCGACGGGGCTCGGTCCTCGTGCTGCGCAGCGCGCCAGCGAGGATCGAGCCAAAGTCACGCTCGAGGTCGACGAGGCGGCCGAGCGCGTGGCGCGCGGAGAGCTGGCGGGCGTCGCCGGCGTAGGTGCCGGCGACGAACGGGTCGATGCCGTAGTCGAGGACCTCACGGCCGAAGCGGCGCGCGATGAAGTTCGCGAGTGACTCGTCGACCTCGTCCTCCTCGAAGCGTGAGACGAACGGCTCGGCGAGCAGACGCAACTTGGCGCCAGCGCTGAGGAACTCGGACGAGACGAGGTCGCCGGGGCTGCGCGGGAGCGCGACGAGGCGGCCCCCTCGCACGACGTAGCGCGTGGAGGCGGACTCGTCGGGCTCGACCTGGGCGTCGCGCAGGCCGAGTTCGGTGATGAGTTCACCGAGCAGGAAGCCGCGCTCGGGGACGGTGTTCGGGCCGAGCTCGACACGCCAACCATCCTCGTGGATCGACTGGATGGCGCCGCCGGCGCGGTCGCTGGCCTCCAGGACGCGCACGGTCGCGCCGCGTTGGGCGAGGCGGAACGCGGCGACGAGCCCGGCTATGCCAGCGCCCACGACGCCCACGACGGGCGACGACGCGCTTCGGGTCCAACGGCTCACGCGCCCTCCTGGTCCCACGAGGTCACGAGGTCGACGAGCGCGCCGAGGTTCTCTGGCTTGGCCTGGGGCTGGATGCCGTGGCCGAGGTTGAAGACGAACCCATCCACGCCTCGCATCGACTCGAGGACGCGGCGGCCCTCGCGCACGGTGATCTCGGCGGTGGTGTTGAGGACGACCGGGTCGAGGTTGCCCTGGACGGCGATGTTCGCGGGGAGCGCGTCACGCACCGCGCGCATGTCCGCGGTCCAGGTCACGCCGAGGACGTCGGCGCCGGTGGCCACGAGCGCCTCGCGGTGCTCATGCATCCCCTTGGAGAAGACGATGACGGGGACGCGGCCGTCGACGGCGTCGACGACTCGCTTGATGTGCTTGGTGGATGCTTCGGTGAACGCCGCGGGGGGGAGAACGCCGCCCCATGAGTCGAAGATCTGGAAGGCGTCGATGCCCGCCTCGATCTGCATCTCGGCGTAGCCGATGAGCGCGTCGGTGATGGTCTCGGCGAGCGCGTCGTAGCGCTCACGCTCGGCGTAGAACCACTCGCGGGACTTCTTGTAATCCTTGGAGGACTGCCCCTCGATCATGTACGTCGCGAGCGTCCAGGGTGAGCCGCAGAAGCCGATGAGAGCGCGCTCGGAGTCGAGCTCTTTCTCCATCTGCGCCCGGATCGTGCGGATGGCGTCGCCGACGTAGGAGAGCTTGCCGCCGATGTCGGAGGCGTCGAGCTTGGCGACGTCCTCGTCGGACTCGAGGGCGAACTCCATCTCGATGCCGCCGGTCTCACGGAAGTGGTAGGGCTGACCGAGCGCCTCGGGGATGACGAGGATGTCGCTGAAGACGATGGCCGCGTCGAGCTCGAAGCGGCGCAGCGGCTGCATCGTGACCTCGCAGGCGAGCTCGGGAGTCTTGACGATCTCGTGGAACGTCTTCTCGAGCTTGAGCGCCCGGTACTCGGGGAGGTAGCGGCCAGCCTGACGCATGATCCATATGGGCGGTCGGTCGACGGGCTCGGACGCGCACGCGGCAAGGAAGCGTTCTCGGGGTGTCATCGTGTCATGCTCCAAGTGTGGGAGAGGGAAGCGGTTCGAGGCTCAGGAGCGCGCGCGGCGTGATTCTGTGAACGCCTCGACGAGCGCGACGAGCAGCGCGTGCGCGTTGGGCTCGGCGGAGACGACGTCGGGCTCGACGTCGAGCGCGCGCATCGCCTCGGCGGTGACCATGCCGAACGCCTCGTCCCAGCGGGACGGGACGGCGACGATGGGCGCGCGCGCCATGAGCTCGGGGACGTCGTCGCGAGAGCCGAGCGCGCGGAAGTCGATGCCACGGTCGATGGCTCGCCGGGCGAGGTCGGCGGCGCGCGCGCCGGTCCCGACGAGGTCGAGCCTGGGGGCGCCGTCGAGGAGCGCGAGCGCGTCGATGAGGACGTCGAACCCCTTGGCGTCGATGAGGTGACCCACGGCCAGGACGTGCATGTCGTCGCGGGCGAACGCGGCGCCGTCGCGGCCCACGCGGACGCCGTTGTCGACGCGGCGCACGCGGGACGCGGGCAGCCCGTAGCCGAGCTCGAGCCTGCGGGTCACGTAGCCGGACACGCCGACGACGTAGGACGCGGGCGTGAGCGCGGCGCGCGTGATGATGCGGCGCAGGGCCCGTGGCCTCGGCGGCCCGGAGTGGTCGTCGACCACGATGACGCGCGCGCCCATCGCTCTGGCGAGCGCGAACAGCGGGCTCATGAGGTCGAAGAAGTTGAAGACGACCACGTCGGGGCGCACCTCGCGCAGCAGCCTCGGGATCGCGCCTCGCTCACCGAAGGGCCGCACCTGCGCCCCCTCGATACGCCAGGACGCGGCGACCAGGTCGGACGCGACGCGCGGCGCGATGATCGGCTGCCAGCCCAGCGCGCACTGGGCGCGCGCGAAGCGCGCGAGGAACGACTCGGTCCCCCCGATCTTGCGCGTGCTCAGGTCGAGCAGGTTCAGCACGCGCATGACAGATTCCCGCGCGCGTGCTCGAAGGGCGCGGCGCAGCGGCCGGTCATGAGCAGCTCGGCGATGCGCTCACACGCCCGGCCGTCGCCGTAGGGGTTCCTCGCGCGGCGCATCGCCGAGGCGGCGTCCTCGTCAGCGAGCAGGCGCGCGGCGTGCGCCCAGACGACCTCGGGGTCCACGCCCGCCAGGACCGCGGCGCCCGCCTCGATGCCCTCGGGGCGCTCGGTCGTGTCGCGCAGGACGATGAGGGGGACGTCGAGCGCGGGCGCCTCCTCCTGGAGCCCGCCCGAGTCCGACAGGATCAGCCGCGCGCAGCACATCGCCGCGATGAACTCGCCGTAACCCAGCGGCTCACAAAGCGCGACGTTGGGGACCTCGGAGAGCGCGGCGTGGACGGCCTCGCGGACGCGAGGGCTCGGGTGGACGGGGAACAGGAAGGTGATCTCGGGCCAGTCGAGCGCGATCCTGGCGATCGCGCCGAGCAGCGGCATCATCGCGTCGCCCTGGTTCTCGCGCCGGTGCATCGTGACGAGCGCGAGCCCGTGTGAGCCACGCGCGGCCTCGGGGAGCATCGAGAGGAGGTCGGCGCGGCGCGAGGTCGCCAGGACCGAGTCGATGCCGGTGTTCCCGGTCACGAGGATCTTCTCGCGGGGGACGCCCTCCGCGAGCAGGTTCGAGAGCGCGTGGGTGGTCGGCGCGAAGTGGTGCGCGGCGAGCTGGCCGATGATCTTGCGGTTGCCCTCCTCGGGGAAGGGGCTCATCAGGTCGCCGCTGCGCAGGCCCGCCTCGACGTGGGCGCACGGGACGCCGCGGTGGTACGCCGCGAGCGCGGCCATCGCGGCGCTGGTGGTGTCGCCCTGGGAGACGACGAGGTCGGGGGAGAACGAGGTGATGACGCCGTCGAGCGCCTGGAGCGCGCGGCCGGCGAGGTCGTTCAGGCTCTGGCCGTGGCGCATGAGCGCGAGGTCGACGTCGGGCGCGACGTCGAAGAACCCGGCGAGCTCGTTCACGAGCTCGCGGTGCTGGCCCGTGAACACGACGTGGACGACGGGCTGCTCGGGGCGAGCGCGGAGTTCGTGGACGAGCGGGGCGAGCTTGATGAGCTCGGGGCGAGTGCCGATGACGATCATGATGCGCTTCATCTCTTGGAGCTCCGGGCTGGTCGAGTCGGTGTGTGACGCCTGGTCGAAGTTCGGACGTCGTCGGGTGGTACACCGCCGAACAATACAACGTCCGTGCCAACGCTCTGGCCACGCCCTCGGACGGCGCGCTGGCGCCGATTCCGCAGGCGTTCGCGCGCGTCGACGCCTGCGCGAGGCGGGGCCTCGAGGCGGCTCGCGCCGTCTCAACGTGAGACGACGGCGCTCACGCTGAGACGCTTCGCGACGGCGCGAGGGCCACCTCGGCCACGTTACATGCCGAGCAGGCGCCAAAGGAACCCCTGGCACGGAGCGTGAAGTAGATGGTCGCATCGCACCACACGAGTGCACACCACCACGAGGCCGACACGATGCCCGAGCGGATCATGAGAGAGGACGAGACGATGCACATCGCGCAGCTGATTCAGTACCTGGAAGTTGGAGGCCTCGAGCGCATGGCGCTCAGCCTCTCCGAAGGTCTCGTGAATAGGGGCCACCGCGTGACCGTGATCTCGTACCTCTCCGAGGACGGCCCGATGAGGAAGGCGTTCGAGCGCTGCGGCGTCGAGGTCGTGCGGCTGAGCAAGCGAGACGGCTTCGACGTCTCGCTCATCGCGCGCATCGCCCGCGTCCTCGAAGAGCGCGGCGTCGACCTCCTCCATACGCACCACCTCGGCCCCTACATGTACGGCAGCGCGGCGGCCAAGTGCGCCGCCGTCGAGCTCGTCCACACCGAGCACTCCCACGAGCTCTACGACGAGGGCCGCCGCGCGCTCGTCGGCGCCACGATGGACGCCGTCGCGAAGGTCGTCGCCGTGACCCCCGAGATCGCGCGCTGGCGCCAGGAGGCCTTCGGCGTGTCCTGCGAGGTCGTGCGCAACGGCGTCGCGCTCCCCACGCCCTCCCTCGCGGCGCGCAGCCGCAGCCGCGCGCTGCTCGACCTCGAGCTCGGCGACTACGTCATCGGCTGCGTCGCGAGGTTGTCCCCCGAGAAGGACCACGTGACGATGCTGCGCGCCTTCGAGCGCACGCTCGCGCGCTGCCCCCGCGCCAAGCTCGTCCTCGTGGGCGACGGCCCCGAGCGCGGCGCGCTCGAGCTCGCCGCCCACGATCTGGACCTCGGCGACTCCGTCCGCTTCCTCGGGCGCCGCTCGGACGTCGAGACGCTCCTCCCTGGCTTCGACGTCATCGCGCTCAGCTCGATCCGCGAGGGCCTGCCGCTTGCGCTCCTCGAGGGCATGGCGCGCGGCCTCCCGGTCGTCGCGACCGCCGTCGGCGGCGTCCCCGAGCTCCTCGTCGACGGCGGCGGCTCGCTCGCCCCGGCCGGAGACGTCGACGCCTTCGCCCGCGCGCTCTGCTGGTACGGCAACGAGCCGCTGCGCCGCACGTGTGACGGAAGGCGCGCCCGCGAGATCGTCTCCGTCGGCTACAGCGCCGACGTCATGACGGGGCGCTACGCCCAGCTCTACGCCGACGCGCTCGGCGTCACGCTCCAGGAGGTCGCGTGATGAAGGTCGCACACGTCATCCAGCCGGGCGTCGTCGCCGGCGCCGAGCGCGTCGTCCTCAGCGGGTGCGCCTCCCTCCACGCCGCGGGCGCCGAGGTCACGCTCGTCGTCCTCGAGGAGGCGCGCGCCGAGCGCACTCAGGCCGCGTTCCTGCGCGCCGCCGCAGACCTCCCGTGCCGCGTCGAGCGCGTGCTCGTGCGCGACCGCCTCGGGCTCGAGGTCCCCGGCGCCCTGCGCGACCTCCTGCGCGCGCTCGCCGTCGACGTCGTCCACGCCCACGGCGCCAAGGCCCTCACGCTCGCGGCCGCGGCCTCACCCCCGCGGCTGGTGTGCACGACCCACGGAGAGACCTCTCGCACCTGGCGTGAGCGCGGCTACGAGGCGATCCAGCGCGCCGTCGCCAGGCGCGCCGACTGCGTCTTCACCGTGACCCCAGCGCCGCTCGCTGGCGCGCGCCGCAGCCACCACGTCCCCAACCCCCTCACGCGCGCCGTCACCACGCCGAGCGCGCCCAGAGAGCTCCAGGCCGGCGCGCCGCTCGAGCTCCTGAGCGTCGGGCGCCTGAGCCCCGAGAAGGGCCTCGAC
>CAJXPN010000093.1 GCA_913058025.1 uncultured Myxococcales bacterium
CTCTTCTTCATGCTGGAGTCAGGCGAGGCGTCGGGGCCCCGCGTCTCGGTCGGGGGTCGACCCGGCGCGCGGCGCGGCGGTCGGGCAGGTGCGCTGGCGCTGGTGAGCGCCGGCTCAGTCTGGCGGGAGCGTGGCCGTGGGCTTCTTCTCGACGGGTTCGTCGGGCTTGGCCGGCGTGGTCTTCTTCCTGGGGGGCTTCTTCCGCGTGGTCTTCTTCTTGACCGGCTTCTCCGCGACGGCGGGCTCCTTCACGACGGCGGGTTTTGTCACGTCCGCTGTGGTCGCCTCGGGCTGGACCTCGGCGGTGGGCTCTTTGGCCGCGGGCACGTCGACGGGCGGGACCTCGGCGACAAAGTCCTCTGTGGCAGGGTCCTCGACGTCATCGCCCGCGTGCTCGGCCTTGGCTGGCGGCCCGTCGGCCGGCTCGACGACCTCTTCGGGCGAGGTCGTCACGGCGGCCGGGGAGGTAGTCATGACCGACGCTGGCCCTTCGGGCGTGGGCGTGGGCCTGAGCATGACGAGGGCGCCGATGGCCCCGAGGATGCTCAGCGCGAGGAGCACGCCGACGACGTAGAGCGCGCCGTTGGTCTTCCTTGGGGACTGCGAGGGGAGCGCCGCGGTGGCGGCGATGGGCGGAGGGACGAGGGGGACGACGTCCGTCTGCCTCTCCTCGGCCGCCTCTTCCTCGATCGCGGACGGGATCTCGGCGTGGGTCTGCTGCGTGTTCGGGGACGTGTTCGTGGGCGTGTTCTGGTGCAAGACGACCGGATCGCTCAGCAGCTTCTCGGCGTGGTAGGTCGCCGACGTGATGAACGAGGGGGAGACGTCGGGGAAGTCGTCGGCCGTGAGCGCCGAGAAGGCCCTCAGGAGCTCGCCTGCGTCGGCGTAGCGGTCCTCGACGTCGAGGCGGAGGGCGCGCTCGATGACCATGCCGGCGGGGCTCTCTGCGAGCTCGGGCGGCAGGTCGAGGGGGTCACGCCGCAGGTAACGGGCGACGAGCGCGGGGAGCGTCGTGTTGCGGTGGATGAGCGCGACGCCCGTGAGCGCCTCCGTGATGATCAGGCCCATCTGGAAGACGTCGACCGACGGCGTGGCCTGGTGCAGGAGGACGTACTCGGGGGGCATGTACTGGAAGGTGCCCGTGAGCACGCCGGTGCTCGTGAGGCGGCCCTGTGCGTCCTGCGTGTCGTGGGCGATACCGAAGTCCATCAGGTAGGTGTGGTCGCGGCCCAGGTGATCCCGACACAGGAAGATGTTCGACGGCTTGAGGTCCTTGTGGACCACGCCCTCGGAGTGGATGTAGGCGAGCGCCTCGAGCGTCTGGTTTATGATCTTGAGCGTGCGGTGGATAGGCAGCTGCTCGGAGCGCAGGACGTCGCTCAGGTCTTGCCCATCGAGGTACTTCATCACGATGAACGCGGTGTCCTGCCCCTTGTGGGTGAGCAGGCCGGTCTCGTAGACGGGCGCGAGGTGGTTGTGATCGAGCCGGGCGACGAGCAGGGCCTCGCGCTCGAAGCGCTTGAGGAAGTCCTCGCGGTGCTCGGCCTGCAGGAGCTCGGGGCGCATGATCTTGACGGCGACGTCGCGGCGGAGGTTCTCGTCCCACGCGCGGTAGACCGTGGCGAACCCGCCCGAGCCGAGCTCGTTCTTGAGCGTGTAGCGGTCGTTGATGCGGGTCGCGGCGGGCTTGCCCTTCTTGAGCCGAGCGACGTCGTGGTCGTGCGTGACGCCGAATTCGTCGATCCCCCCAGGGGTCGAGCCGTCGGCGCCGTGCTGAACCTCGGTGTCCTCGGCCAACGAGTCGAAGATACGCTGGTCATTGCTTCGATTCATGACACTTCTCTTGAGAGGACACGCTCGTAGGTGCGCAGGATCCCGAACAGACTGTATCAGAGGGAGCCGTCGCGGGCGAATAACCGAGCCTGACGCGGGCTCGCGCCGCGTCGACCCAGCGCGAGTAGCGCGAGCAGCGCGAGCAGCGCGAGCAGCGCCGACCCGGCGCCAGCGGGCTCGCGGCGAGCGGACGTGGAGCACGAGGTGAGCTGGGGCGCGGCGCGAGGAGGGGGGGACGCATCTGGCGTGGAGGCGCCAGCGTCGCCGCTCGAGGAGTCGGGTCCGATCGCCGAGGCGTCGGAGCCCGCGTCCGCCGAGGCGCCGGCGTCGTCCGGGGCGCCGACGTCCTGGCCCGCGTCGCCTCCCGTGTCAGGTCCTGCGTCGGCGCCGGCGTCCGGGTCGACCTCCGAGAACTCGAACACGTGGACCGATCCGACCCGTTCCGCAGGCGAGCCCCCGACATCCTCGCGTGACCCCCAGGCGCCGACGACGGCGCGATCGCCTTCGATGGCGACCGCGTGGCCGAAGAATGCGCCGGGGTCGGGGGTGGTGCTCGCGACGGTGTCCCTGGCGCGCAGCGTTTGTGTGTGCTCCCACGCCCCGAGCTGCCCGCGCGCGAAGACGTGGGCGAGCCCGAGGGGCTCGCCGCCGTCGTAGGCGCCTGGGGCGCCGACGATCGCGAGGTCTCCAGACAGGCTCACGGCGGCGCCGAAGTTCGCGTCGTCCTCGACGGCGGGGTTGACGAAGCGGTGGCGCTCCTGCCAGTCGCCCGTGCCCACGCGCTCGTACAGGATCGCCTCGCCGGATGCGTTCGGGCTGGCCCCGGGTGCGCCGACGAGGAGGAAGTCGCCGTCCAGGCTCAGCGCCTCGCCGAAGCGTGAGCCGTCGGAGAACGCGTTGGCGCCCGGTGTGTCGCGCAGCTTGAGGTCGTCCTCCCAGCTCCCGGCGCGCAGGACGTAGGTGTAGACGGCGCCTGGCTTCGAGCTCGCTCCCTGGGTCGGGGCGCCCACCGCGAGGATGTCGTTCGAGATCGAGATCGCGGAGCCGAAGCCGTCGCCGACCTGGCGGTCCGTGCTGACGAGGATGTCCTCCCAGTCCGCCCACGCCGAGTCGACGCTGGGGCGAGTGAAGACGTAGACGGCGCCGGAGCCCGGGCGCCCCGTGAACCCCTCCGGGACGTGCGTGGAGGCGCCGACGACGATCATGTTCCCCGCGATCCCGACGGCGTCTCCGAAGCGCTCCTCACCGAAGGTGTCCGAGCGCAGCTCGACGGGTGACGAGGTCCCGTTCGGGAGCTCGAAGACGTAGGCGGTCCCAGTGCGGACGCCGCCGACGTCGGCGAGGGGAGCGCCTACGATGAACGTGTCCCCCTCGATCGCGATGGAGGTTCCGGCGCGTTCGTTCTGTTGCGCGTCGGTGTAGCGGAACTCCTCGAACTCGACCCACGGGCCAGCGGGGGTCTCGAAGAGGGAGTACACGAGGCCAGTCGAGTCCGATGCGCCGGGGGCGCCGACGAGGATCTGATCTCCGTCCATCGCGACGGTGCGGCCGTAGTTCATGGCGCGCGCGGTGACCTGCGATGTCACTGCCCCTGGAGAGCGGTAGAGCGGCGCCGCGCGCGTCTCCTTGCTCGAAGGTGTGGGCGGCTCGAGCGCGTCGTGCGAGCACGCGGAGAGCAGCAGGGCGATCGCGATGGCGCTTTGTGTGGTGTTCATTGGGCGTCTGGCTTGCTGGAGGGGCTGTGTCACTCGCCCAGTCTAGCAAACGATGGGGTGGGAGCGTACGGGTGCGATCAAAGCGCGCGGACGAGAGAGGGGCGCGGCCCATCGGGCCGCGCCCCTCACGGAGTTCGCACGTCTCGGGCGCGGGTCAGTCGGTGTGTGTGTCGACCTCGGAGGGGACGATGGTGGACCTTGCGATGGGCGCGGCGAGGAGCTCGTCGGGGATGCCGAACGCGTCGACGAGGTGGACGGCCTGGGCGCGAACCTCACCGCACAGAGCGTTGATCTCTGTGCGGATCGCCTTGGCCTTGGGGGCCTCGACGAGTGAGTTCTCCATGAACCAGCCCAGGTCCTCGGAGACGTGGGTGAGCGCGAAGAGCTGCGCGAGCGTGGTGAGCTGAGCGCGCTCGGTCTCGCCCGAGGCGGCGGCGATGCCGGCGACGAACTGCTCGAGCAGGACGCGCTGCATGTGCGCGTGGGCGGTCGAGAGGAGGTGGTCCTGGACCTCGAGCATGGCGTCGAAGGAGTCCTTGCCGGCGTCGGTGCGTCGCTTGAAGCGCGCGGCGACGGACGAGGTCAGCATCGACTCGCGGTGGCGGAAGGTGCCGACCCAGTAGGTGAGGTCGCGCAGGTGCTCGGAGTCGGCGCGTCGGGAGGTGACGGGGTCGAACTCGGCGAGCTTGGCGGAGGCCTGCGCCCGCAGGAAGCGCAGCGTGGAGAAGAAGTTGAGGTCCTGGAAGTTCTGGGCGTACTCGGAGAGCAGGCTCTTGGCGACGAGCTGCATGAGGACGGTGTTGTCGCCCTCGAAGGTGGTGAAGATGTCGGTGTCGGCCTTGAGGTCGGCGAAGCGGTTGACCGAGAGGTAGCCCTGTCCGCCGCAGCACTCGCGCCCGGTCTGGATGGCGTCGACGGCGAACCAGCTCGCGTAGGACTTGAAGCCGGCGGCGAGCGCCTCGACCTCACGCTCGTCGTGCTCGGTCTTCCCGAGGTAGCGGGCGCCGAGGTAGCGGATGCCGAAGTTGAGCGCGTAGGCCTTGGCGATGAGCGGCATGAGGCGACGCTGGTGGGTGAGGAAGTCGAGGATGGGGATCTCGGCCTTGTTGGAGGGGCCGAACTGGCGCCTGTGCGCGCCGTAGCGCGTGGCGATGGTGAGCGCGGACTTGGCCGCGCTCAGGCTCGCGGCCGCGATCGAGACGCGCCCGCCCACCAGCGTCCCGAGCATGGTGAAGAATCGCTTGCCCTCGGAGGCGATGGGGCTCTGGTAGGCGCCGGCCTCGTCGACGGAGGCGTAGCGATCGAGGAGGTTGTCGTAGGGGATGCGGACGGAGTCGAACCAGAGGCGGCCGTTGTCCACGCCGTTGAGGCCGAGCTTGTGGCCGCAGTCGTCGATGTAGACCCCCGGGAGCGTGTTGCCCTCGGTGTCACGGATGGGCACGAGGAGGGCGTGGACGCCGAAGGCCTCGTCGCCGACGTGGAGCTGGGCGAAGACGGTGGCCATCTGCGCGTGCGCGGCGGCGTTGCCGATCCACTCCTTGCGGCCGAGCTCGGTGGGCGTGTGGATGATCCACTCGCGGGTCTCGTGGTCGAAGGTCGCGCTGGTCTCCAGCGCGCGCACGTTCGACCCGTGGCCCAGCTCGGTCATGGCGAAGCAGCCGGGGAGGGCGAGGCTGGCGGTGTCGGCGAGGTAGGCGTCGTGGTGCTTCTGGGTGCCGAGGAAGTAGATCGAGCCGCCGAAGAGGCCGAGCTGGACGCCGAACTTGATGACGAGGCTGATGTCGAAGTAGGCGAGCGTCTCGAAGAGCGCCATGAACTCGCTCATGTCCTCGGCCTCGCCCAGGGCGCTGGGGTAGGCCTTCCGGGTGATGCCGGTGTCGGAGATGATCTGGAGCCACTTCAGGACGAGCTCGCGCTGGTCCTCCTTGGAGAGCTCGTAGTCGTAGGCGAAGACGGGCGCGCGGAGCATGTCGCGGACGCGGTCGCGGGTGGCGGCCTGGGCGCCGTCGAGGACGAGGCGCATGGCGTCGACGTCGAACGACGCCGGGGACTCGAGCTCGCGCCAGCTCTTCGGGTCCTTCGAGGGCTCACCGTGGACGGCGAGGAGCTGGTCGAGGGCCTCGCCGCCGGCGACGCCCAGCGTCACCTCGAGCTCGGTGAGCGCGCGCCGCGTGTCGGCGTCGGCGCCCTCGGGTGAGAGGGCGGCGCCCATGTCGGCGAGAGAGCGCCGCGCGTCGTGTCCCATCGTCTGGCTCTGCTCGCGCAGGTGCCGGAGCATGCGCAGGAGCTCGGTGGCCGTGGGAGGCGCCTGGGGGTCGAGCCACTGGGCGAGCTCGGCGCGGGAGTCGTCGTCGAGGCAGTCCTGGCACTGGGTCCGCTCGTGAATGGACGTGATCTCCTCGTCGGTGAGCTCACCGTCGGCCCACGCGACGTAGATCATCGGGGCGAAGGGAGCGGTGTCCTGGTTGGCGAAGAGGTGGTCGACTGAGCGGCCAGTGTCATTCACACTCGCGGTCATGATGGGGTCCTCCTGTGGACGTTTACAGTGGGCGTCGATCGTGTAGCGTCGTGGCGTTGGGGAATCTGGTCGCGAACGCGAGGTCTTCAATGTGATCACGCGAGGTTCGCGACGTGTGTGTCCCCTACCACACGTTGAGATGACGCGAACGCGCCGCGGGGCGCGGAGGAACAGGAGAACGCGATGGGTTGGTCGGATGCGAAGGCGGGGCTCGAGGCGAGGCTGGGGGAGCTCATGGAGCTCGAGGACGTGGGCGCGTCCGAGGTGGGCGCTGCGCTGCGGCGCCTGGCCGAGGGGCTCGAGGTCGAGGGGCCGCTCGCGCAGGCGCCGGGTGGCGAGCGCGCGGCGCTCGAGCTCGCCTGGTGGTTGTTCGTGCGCGCGCCGAGCCGGCGAGGAGAGCACGCGCTGCTGTCCGTGATGGCGGTGGATCTGATGACGCGGAACGAGCGCGAGCCGGTCGAGGTCCTCTCGGACCTCGCGGCGCTCGAGGACTCAGGTCCCGGAGAGTTGATCCCGAGCGAGGCGCTCGTGGCGTTGTGGGGTGAGCACGGGGTCGACCCGGACGAGGCGTTCGCGCTCGAGGACGACGCGCTGCGCGCGCACCTCGACGCGGTGCTGCGCGCGACGCGCGGCGAACTCGCCGAGGACGCCGACGAGCTGAACAAGCAGGCGCTCGATGGCATGCTGACGTCGTTCGACGAGGCGGGGCGCTCGGGCGCGCTGCTCGAGCAGCGCGCCATCGAGCTCAACGCCGAGCGCGCCGAGGACCTGGTCCGAAGGGGCGAGCAGGCGTACGAGAAGGGGGATCTGGACGAGGCGCTCGGGCTCTTCGAGCGCGCGCTGGAGCGCGACGCCTCGGACGTGGACGCGCGCGTGGGCCGGGGCGTCGTGCTCGCGGCGGGGTCGTTCCTCGAGGATGCGCTCGAGGACCTGAGCGCGGCGCTCGAGATCCGGCCGGAGAGCGCCGAGGCGAGGTTGAACAGAGCGCTCGTGTACCTGGCGATGGGGGATGACGAGCGCGCGCTCGCGGACCTCGACGAGGCCGTGTCTCGTGAGCCCGATCGCCTGGACGCTCGGATCAACCGAGGCAGCGCGAGGGCGCACGCGGGTGATCACGAGGGCGCGCTCGAGGACGCCGAGGCGGCGATGAAGTCGTCGCCCGAGGCGGCGGCGCCCTGGATCCAGCGCGCGATGCTCAGGCGCGTGTCGGGGAACGTGGTCGGCGCGATGTCGGACTACGCCGAGGCGATCGCGCGCGAGCCGGAGGATTCGGACGCGTGGGCGGGGCGAGGGTTCTTGCAGCTCGAGCTCGGCGAGATGGAGGCCGCGATCGAGAGCTACGATCAGGCGATCGAGCGGGCGCCGTCGCGCGGCGTGCTCTACTACAACCGCGGGAACGCGCGCGCGGAGCTCGGGGACCTGAAGGGCGCCGAGGACGACTTCAGCGTGGCGATCGCGGCGGACCCCGAGGACGTGGAGGCGAGGATCAACCGCGGGACCGCGCGCCTCAAGCTCGAGGACCTGGTCGGCGCGCTGGAGGACTGGGACGCGGCGATCCAGATCGACCCCCACCACCCGGGCGCGTACCTGCGCCGTGGGACGGTGTTGTCGATGAGCGACGAGAAGACGCAGGCCGCCGAGGACCTGGCGCGCGCGATCGAGCTTGCGCCCAAGGACTGGCCGCACGAGGAGTTCGCGAGGGCGCAGCTCCTCACGATCGTGAACTGATGAGCGTCACTCCTCGTCGTCGTCCAGCAGCGCCCTGTGGCGCTGCTGGATGTGCTGGCGGATCGCGCGCAGGCTGAACGGCTTGTGGATGACGGGGACGTTGGCGCGGCGCATGAGCTCGGCGTCGGCCGAGGAGAAGACGCCGCCGGTGATGAACGAGGCGCGCTCGCGGATGTCCGAGATCGCGCCCGAGACGCTCTCGATGAGGTCGATGCCGGAGAGCTTGGTGCTCATGACGTCGATGAGGGCGAGGTCGAAGTCGAGCCCGTCGAGGATCGCGTCGCGCGCGGCCTCGTGGTCCAGGAACGTGATGACGTTGTGGGTGTCGGAGAGGCCGCGTGAGATCATCTCGCAGATGGCGTGCTCGTCGTCGACGACGACGAGGGTGACCCGGTCCTCGACGAACTCGACGTGTTGCTCGACGGCGCTGACCTCGTAGTTGGCCTCGCCGCTGGGGATGCGGACGGTGATGGTGGTGCCAGCGCCCTCGGCGCTGTCGACCCAGAGCTCACCGCTCATCGAGCGCGCGAGGCTCTGGCAGATGGAGAGCCCGAGGCCGGTGCCGGTGCCCTCGGGCTTGGTCGTGAAGAAGGGGTCGAAGATGCGCTCGAGGTTCTCCTGGGGGATGCCGCAGCCGGTGTCGGAGATGGCGATGAGGACGTCGCCGCCGGGGGAGGGTCGCACGCTGACGCGGATGGTGTTGTCGTCCCGGTTGGTGTTGGTCTCGATGGAGTGCGCGGCGTTGATGAGGAGGTTGGTCAGGATCTGGGCGAGGCGAGCGCGGTCGAAGAGGGCGCGAGGGGCCTGATGGAAGTCCTTGACGAGGATGGCGCGGTGGCGGATCTCGCTGAAGGTGACGTTGATGGAGGAGGCGACGACCTCGGTGACGTCGAAGCGCTCGAGCCTGTTCTCCTCTCGGAGCCTGGAGAAGATTCGCAGGTCCTGGACGATGTCGCGGATGCGCTCGGCGCCGACGCTCATCTCGGAGAGGACGGCGATCGATTCGGTGATCGTGGCGCGCATCCCGTTGGGGTCGGGCGTGTCGAGGACGAAGGTCTCGAGGGCCTCGGAGAGTTCGGTGCGAAGGAGGTCGATGTTGCCGTAGACGTAGGTCAGCGGGTTGTTGATCTCGTGGCCGATGCCCGCGGCGAGGGTGCCGATGGAGACGAGTCGGTCCATCTGGATCATGCGCGCGGTGATCTCGCGCTCGGCGCTCAGGTCTCGGATCGAGAGCATGAGCGCGGGCTCGCCGACGAAGGTGCACGAGGTCACGAGGATGCTGGCGGGGATGGATTCGTAGTCGGGCAGGGGCCACTCGAGCTCGTCGCGGTCCTCGGTCTCGTCACGCTCGAGCTGCGCGTTGAGGACGTTCTGGACGTGAGGCGAGCAGACGGCGGCTTCGATGTCGGCGGCTGCGCCCAGGAGCGCGTAGGCGGCCTGGTTGGCGTAGAGGAGGTCGCCCTGGCGCATGATGCACATCGGGTTCGGGCTGATCTCGACGATGGCGCGCATGTCCGCGGAGGCGCGGCGGCGCTCGGTGATGTCGCGGATGGAGCCGG
>CAJXPN010000094.1 GCA_913058025.1 uncultured Myxococcales bacterium
TCTACACAGAGTAGATCGTCGGCAGCGTCAGATGTGTATAAGAGACAGGCATGTTCGGGCTCATGGTCTCTGGGAACGTTCATGAGTCTGTGAAGACGCGCTCCCTGGTCGTTCATTCGTCCGGTGAGACTTACACGTTCGTATGTGTGATGCATCCGAGATGTCACGCCGCGCGTTGACGTCGGCAGGTCGGGGTGTTCGCATGTCTCCCCAGCAGGCCGCCACGCGCAGTGAGAGGAGGAGACATGACCAGATCCGTGATCACGTGGAACCGTTCAGCGAGGCGCAAGCGCACGCCGTGGCGGGGGGCGCCCGGGAACACGAAGAGCATCAAGCGCGCGCCGGACATGACTCCAGCGGAGTTCCGCAAGTCGTACGACTACGACGAGAGCTTCCCCCTCGCCGACACGTCCGGGTGGGGTGAGCTGGCGTCGAAGGCCATGGTAGACGCCTCGGCCCTGGCCTCGGGCGCTCCACTGGACGCGTCCCACGAGGCCATGTTTCTTCTCTACCCGTATCGCGAGTGTAAGAACTGGGGGGCGTTCGGTGAGCACCTGTGCGCGGCGCAGGGCGTGGCGTTCGCGCTCGAGGTGCTCGCGCAGGTGAACCCGCTGCGCGCGAGCATGAACGAGGCCGCCCCCGAGAGGACCCCGAGGTGGTTCGTTCACGACCGGGCGGCGCAGGTGATGCGCGCGCTCCGCCGGCAGCTCGCGGTGGTGAAGCAGGAGGAGTACGACGCGGCGGTGGCGCGCGCCGAGGAGCTCTGGGAGGCGCGCGAGGAGGACCTGGCGATGCGCCTCCAGCTCGCCTACCTCTTCCCCGACCACACCGAGTGGGGCGACGCCGTCGCGCTGGCCTGGCCCGCGCGCCACAGCGACCAGGCCGACGCGATACAGGACTACGCGTCGGTCACCGGGCTCGTGTACGGCGCGGGCGCGAGTAAGGAGCGCCTGCTCGAGCTCAACGCCAAGCTCTTCACCCACGACGAGCGCTTTCCCCCGCGCTACCTCTACATGACGATGAACGGGCAGGCGTGGGGCACGATGTTCGACCTGGTCGACCGGCTGGGTGAGGACGCGCTGGAGATCCTGATCGGGCTCTATGAGAACACCTGGCACGAGCACCCGACCGAGCTGGCGGAGGCGATGGCGCTCATCGGGCGGGCCGAGATCGCCCAGGCGTTCGCGAACGCGTACGCCCAGTGGATCAACCACGAGAGCCGGCCCAACCGGTGGGAGGTCGACACGAGGTTCCTGCACGACCACCCCGAGATGAGCCTGGCGCCGCTCGAGGCCGCGCGCGCCGCGACGAAGCGGGGCAAGAACAAGTTCGACGCGCTCCTCAAGGACATCAAGGCGCAGGTCGCGGGCGCGACGCGCGAGAAGGAGAAGGCCAGCACGTACATAGACCGCGACACGCTGCCCCCTGCCCTGGCCCAGCCGATCTGGCGAGACCCGTCGCGCAAGCGCGAGCGAAAGAAGTACGACCCGAGCGCGTTCGCAGACCTCAAGCCGCTCCCCGCGTCCTCACCGAGACGGTCGGCGACGCGCGCGGAGGCGCTGCGTTGGACGCGCAGGTTCCCGGAGGCGGCGGCGGCCGGGGCGATCCCTCGGCTGCTCGAGGCCGAAGACTCCAAGGAGCGCGGCGGCTTCGTCGAGGCGCTGCGCGTGGCGCACACCCAGGACGCAGAGGCCGTGGAGCGCGTGATCGAGGCATACGGCGAGCAGGTCGCCGCGGCGCTGCCCACGCTCGATCCGTACCAGTTCATCCCCACCCGCATGCCCAGGCTGCCACACTTCTGGACGCCCGAGCTCTGGACCCCCATCAGGCTCAAGAGCGACCCCTCGAAGCTGCTCCCGCACGAGATCCACGAGGACATCGGCTTCATGTTCAAGTTCTCGCCGCCGGGCACGCCCTACATCGGCCTGGTGGAGCTCGGTGAGGTCGCCGACGAGACCTCGCTGGCCGACTTCGCATGGGACATCTTCACGTCCTGGCTCGAGGCCGGCGCGCCGAGCAATGAGTCCTGGGCCATCCAGGGTATCGCGCTCTTCGGCGGCGCAAAGATGGCCGACCTCCTCCCGCACTACATCAACCAGTGGTGCCGCAGGGGCAAGACCAGGCGGGCCGAGAAGATCATGTTCGCGCTGGAGAACGGGGACAACCCGTACATCGTCGAGGTGTTCTGGCGGCTCATCAGGACCCCCTCCCTCGCCGTACCAGACGGCGCGCAGGCGCACGCGCAGAAGGTCACGGGGATCCCGAGGGGCATCGACGCGATCGCGGACGCGAAGGCGCCGACGTTCGGGTTGGGGTCCTCCCGTCAGCTCGAGCTCGAGCCGGGGTCGGACCTGGAGGTCTGGCTGGACGCCGACCTCGAGCCCCACCTGCGCACCAGCAACCAGGCCAAGGCCAAGCTCACGCCTACCGCCCGCCTCCGCTGGAAGCGCCTGGGCACGCAGTGCGCGCGCGAGAACAGGTTCCAGGCGATGCGCTTCGAGCGCGCAATGAAGACTCGCCGCAAGTGGCCCCTCGCCGAATGGCGCGACTCCGTGCTGCCTCAACCCCTGCTCGGCCTCCTCGCGCAGCGCATCGTCTGGGGCTCCTACGACGGGCAACACAAACTCGTCGAGACCTGGCGCGTGGACGAATCCAACGAGCTCGTCGACGTCCAGGACGAGCCCTACGCGCCGCCGGCCGAGTCGAAGGTCGGCATCGTCCACCCCCTCGAGATGAGCGAGGAGGACCTGCGCGAGTGGACGCTCGTCCTCGGCGACTACGAGATCATCCAGCCCTTCGCCCAGATCACGCGCCGCCTGGACGAGGCCACGCTCGAGTCGATCGAGGCGTTGTTCGATGAGCTGAAGCGCCGCGAGTTCACCCTCGGCGCGATCCACCGCCTCTGCGAGGTAGGCGGCTGGGTGATCCAACACGGGGACTCGCTCCGCAAGAGCCCGAACACCCTCTACCGCGTCGCAAGCGGCGCGAAGCACGCGTCCCCTCTGGCCGCGTACGTCTACTTTCTGGACGGATTCAACGTCGAGAAGCCTGCCCACCTCGTGATGAGGTCGAAGACCCGAATCTACCGGGGCGGCATAGACGCGCACAACGACCCGGACGCGTGGGAGCGGCTCTCGGAGTTCGACCGCGTCGAGCTCCACCACGACCTCACCGAGCTGCTCGCGCGCTCCAGGCCCATATGACCAGGCATGGCGCCGAGTGATCGCGCTGCGAGCGCCGCGCGAATTGACGCAGGCGAGCACGGATGCTTGCATGCTCCGAGAACACACACGTCGAACACACCACCAAGCCGAGAGGTCGAGGAATGGGCGAGAGCGCGATCACATGGGACAGCAAGACCAAGCGCAAGCTGACACCCTGGCGAGGCTCGCCGAACAAGTCCAAGAGCGCCAAGCGCGTCAAGCTCACCGGCCCCGAGGCGTTCCGCGCCAAGCACGACCACGCCGCCGTGGCCAACGCGAGCAGCCACACGACGCAGCACTGGAGCGAGAAGGCGTCGATGACCAAGCGGCGCGGCGCGGTGCTCGAGGGCGACGCGCCGCTCGATGCCGCCTACGAGGCGATGTTCATCCAGCTCCACTACGACTACAAGGACGCGTTCTGGCGCGGCCTCGCCAAGGATCTCATCGCCGCGCACGAGGCACCCTTCGTCCTCGAGGTGCTCGGCCAGATGAGGCCGACCCACGCCGAGATCTACGCGAAGCAGAAGGACTCCGACTACGTCCCCCGCTGGTTCATCCAGGAGAAGGTCCTGTTGATGCTGGGCGCGATCCGTCGCCAGCTCGCGGGGACCAAGCAGGACGAGTACGACGCTGCCAGGGCCAAGGCCGAGGAGGTCTGGGAGGCGAGCGAGGGGGACCTCGCGATGCGCCTCCAGCTCGCCTACCTCTTCCCCGACCACACCGAGTGGGGCGACGCCGTCGCCCTGGCCTGGCCCGCGCGCTACAGCGAGGAGGCCTCCACGATCCAGAACTACGTGTCGATGAGCTCGATCGTGTACGGGACGGGCGCGAGCAAGGAGCGCCTGATCGAGCTCAACGCCAAGCTCTTCGCCCCCGACCCGGGCAACTCATCGGGCTACTTCTACATGAGGATGGACGGCCCCCAGTGGAACACGATGTTCGATCTGGTCGACCGCCATGGGGAGGACGCCGTGCCGGTCATGGTCGACCTCTACAACCAGGAGTGGCCGTCGCACCCGACGCCGCTCGCCGAGGCGATGGCGCTGATCGAGAGCGCCGAGATCGCGCAGACCTTCGCCAACAAGCTCTGGACGTGGAGCTCGGGATACTACAGGTCGAGCAAGGACTTCGTGGTGGACATCGCGTTCCTGCACGACCACCCCGAGCTCAGCGTCAGCGCGCTCGAGACGGCGGCCCGTGAGGCGACGACGAACAAGGACAGGGTCGAGGGCGTGCTCGCGGATATCCGCGCCCAGCTCGACCACGCCGACCTCGAGGAGGAGCACTCCGAGCTCTTCATCGGCCGCGAGGAGCTGCCCCGCGGCCTGTCCAACCCGCCCTGGCGGGACGCGTCCATCAAGCAGAAGAAGCGCAAGAAGTACGACCCGAGCGCGTTCGCGGACCTCGCCCAGCTCCCCCTCGAGGTCGACTACGACCTGGGCGAGGGCGGCGGCTCGACCTACGACGCCACCGCGGACGCCGCGCGCGGCGACGAGACCGAAAAGGCGCTGCTCGCGTCGATCCTCAAGGAGATCGAGGACGGCTACTACTGGTACTGGAGCGTCTCCCAGAGCCTGAAGAAGTTCACGCGGGCCGGGCTCCTCGAGCTGCTCGAGAAGGTCCCGATGGTGAAACTGGCGGAGATGAGCCCGCGCGACTTCGAGTCGCACATCATCCGGCCGCTGGGGAGCGACGCGCTCCCTGCGCTCAAGTCGTACCTCGAGCACACGCACGAGTCCTATCGGGTCCTCACGCTGATGGATCGGGTCGGGACCCCCGACCTTGCCTCGCACACAGGCTTCGGGCTCGGGCGCGTGGCGCTGCGGGCGAGGTCGCGCGCGTGGGTGACCGCGTTCCCGGAGGCCGCGGCGGTCGGGGCGATCCCGAGCCTGCTCAAGGCCGAGGACTCCAAGGTGCGCAACGGCCTCATCGAGGTGCTGTGCATCGCGTACGCCCAGGACCCCGAGACCGCCCAGAAGGTGATCGACGCGTACGGTGAGGAGGTCGCCGCGGCGTTGCCCACGCTCGACGTCTACCTCCAGTGCCCCTCGCGCATGCCCAAGCTGCCCCACTTCTGGACGCCCGAGCTGTGGACGCCGATCCGGCTCAAGAGCGACCCCTCCAAGCTGCTCCCGCGCGAGATCTACGAGGACATCGGCTTCATGCTCAAGTTCTCGCCGCCGGGCACGCCCTACATCGGCCTGGTGGAGCTCGGTGAGGTCGCCGACGAGACCTCGCTCGCCGAGTTCGCCTGGGACCTCTTCGAGTCCTGGGTCAAGGCCGACTCGCCCAACAAGGAGTCCTGGATCATCCAGGCCATCGCGCTCTTCGGCGGCGCCAGGATGGCCGACAGGCTGCCCCACTACATCGACCGCTGGTACGACAGCCCTCACAACAAGCGGGCCGAGAAGATCATGTACGCGCTCGAGAGCGACGAGAACCCCTACGTCATCGAGACCTTCTGGCGCCTCATCCAGGGCGGCTTCAACTGGGCGCTGTTCCGCGCGCGCGCGCACATCGAGAAGATCACCGGGATCCCCGGGGGCATCGAGGCGATCGCCGACGAGAAGGCGCCGACCTTCGGGATGGACCAGACGCGCAAGCTCGAGTTCATCCCAGGATCGGACCTGGAGGTCTGGCTGGACGCCGACCTCGAGCCCCACCTGCGCACCAGCGACAAGGCGGAGGCCGAGCTCGACCCGACCAACCAGCTCCGGTGGGAGCGCCTCCAGGCGCTGTGTGCGCGCCAGAACCGCTTCCAGGCGGTGCGCTTCGAGCGCGCCATGAAGACCCAGCGCCGCTGGGCCTTCACGGAGTGGCACGACTCGGTCTTCTCGCACCCGCTGCTCGGCCTGCTCGGCCAGCGCATCATCTGGGGCACCTACGACGGCGACAACGCCCTCGTGGCGACCTGGCGCGTGGACGAATCCAACGAGATCATCGACGCCCAGGACGAGGCGTTCGCGCCACCCGTGAACTCCAGGGTCGGCATCGCGCACCCCATCGAGATGGCCCCAGAGGACATCAAGGCATGGACCGAGGTCCTGAGCGACTTCGAGATCATCCAACCCTTCGAGCAGATCACGAAGCCCGTCTCCGAGGCCACGGGTGAGGCGATCGAGGCGCTCTTCGCCGAGCTCGACCAGAAGGAGACCACGCTCGGGGCGATCCAGGAGATGTGCTACGCGAACGACTGGCACGACCAGCGCAACCGAAAGCGCGACTACCCCGTCAACCGCCTGGAGCGGGACCTCCAGGACCGCAAGGGCGAGACGAAGTTCAGCGTCTTCATCGCCTTCCGTCCAGGGTTCTCATCGGGGCGCGCGGACGTTCAGGAGATGTCGGCGACGGCGAGCCTTAGCTACGGCGGCGTCGCCAAGAAGCGCAAGAACCACGACTGGGGCGTGGTCGACCCGGTGGAGCTCGCCGAGCTCCACCACGAACTCTCGGTGTTGATGACGCAGGTCACCAAGACCTCCTGAACCGACCTGGAGGAGATCGAGATGAGCGAGACGACGCGCGAAGAGACCGAGACCGAGGCAGAGGCCGAGGAGGAGCTCGCAGAGACCGAGGCAGAGCTCGCAGCACCCGAGGTGCGAGCGCGCGCCGACGCGTTCATCGTCGACACGCGCGACCAGAACGTCTCACGGCGCGCGATCGAGGAGTCGGACGTCAAGGTCTTCCGACGCACGCGGGTCGTCCTGGGTGGGTTCCTGCTCGTCGTGGCGTTGGCGGTCTACGCCGGCGCGACGATCGAGCGCGGCGAGATCGCCCAGCGGCAAGCGTGGCCCACGGTCATGGGGGAGATCCGCTCGTCCAAGGCCGTCTCCGAGGTCGGCATGGACATCGTCGTCTACGAGGTCCACTACAACGCGATGGGCCAGAAGTTTCGTAGCAGCGTGAACATGCAGGCGCGCGAAGGCGCGCCTCGCATGGGCGACGTGATCGCGCTCAAGATCGACCCCGACGACCCGATGCGCGTGTCGATCTCGCAGACAGTGGGGGAGCGGGTGATCTTCTCCGACAAGGCGATCGCGATCCCTGGGCTCATCGGCGGCGCGCTGCTGATGTCGCTGCTGATGTTCTGAAACTCAACGCCACGAACACACCGATGAGGGGCAGGTCGAGGAGCTGTCGAAGTCGGAGCACTCGGTCTCCGAGAAGCCCCCGCTGAACGCGCCAGGCCGCCTCCATGAGCTGGTCGGCCCAGGGGCCATCGGGCGCGTACGTCATGCGCTGGTGGATCACGAGCGCCTCCGCGAGCACCTCCTCGGCCTCTTCATGCGTCATGGTGACCATCCCCTCCGGCCTCTCGGCCCCTCGGCTCACGGTGTAAAAAGAGTGAGGGGGCGCCGGCGGCACGTATCGGGTGCCGCTGGCGCCCCCTCGAGGGGCGACGCGTCACCTCGGCGGTGACGCGAATACCTTACTACGTGCTCAGCCCTTGGCCGCGGCGTAGAGCTCGCCGACCTTGCCCCAATGCACCACGTTGAAGAACGCGGAGACGTAGTCGCCTCGGCGGTTCTGGTAGTTGAGGTAGTAGGCGTGCTCCCAGACGTCGAGGCCCAGGATCGGCGTGTGCCCGTGCATCAGGGGGGTGTCCTGGTTGGGGGTCGACTCGATGTGGAGCTCGCCCTTCTCGTCGACACAGAGCCAGGCCCAGCCGGAGCCGAAGCGCGAGGTCGAGGCGGCCTTGAAGGCGGCCTTGAACTCGTCGAAGGAGCCAAACTTCGCGTCGATGGCCGCGCCGAGGTCGCCGCTCGGGTTGCCGCCGCCCTCGGGGCTCATCACCGACCAGAAGAGCGTGTGGTTGGCGTGTCCGCCGCCGTTGTTGCGCACGGCGCCGCGGATCGACTCGGGCACCGCGTCGAGGTCGCCGAGGAGGTCCTCGATCGACTTCGCGGCGAGGCCGTCGTGGCCCTCGAGCGCCTTGTTGAGCTTGGTCACGTAGCCGTTGTGGTGCTTGCCGTGGTGGACCTTCATCGTGTCGGCGCCGATGTGGGGCTCGAGGGCGTCGTGCGCGTAGGAAAGCTCGGGGAGTGTGTGGGCCATGGTCGGGTCTCCTGTTCTAATAATCAGTCGTGGGTGGCGCGCGCCCGTGTAGGGTGTGCACCAAACAGTCGGGCGTCGGTCTATTCAGACGTGCAATAGACTGGTCACGGACGCTCCCGTGTCAAGCATGACAGGGCGTCAAAGCACACACACCAGCGGCGAGCGCCGCGAGACCTGGAGACGACGGAATGGGCCGCAAGTACGACTTCGAGCTGTTGCTGATGAGGCATGGGGACGCGCAGAGTTGGTCGGACGAGGGCGACCGCGGCCGCGCTCTGACCGAGGACGGGCGCGCCAAGATCGCCGAGGTGGTGGACGCGTTCGAGGCGCAAGGGTGGCACTGGGGGCTCGGATGCACGAGCGGCTACACCCGCGCCCAGGAGACCTACGACGTCCTCCTGCACACGCTCTATGACCGCGCGCTCGCCGACCACCACGTCAAGCTCCCGGAGGCGAGCGAGGTCCCGAGCCTGATCCCGTCGGGTGACCCGGAGGCCGCGGCGCGCGCGCTCGTCGCGCTGGGCGAGAACCTCGCCGGCCCCCAGCCCCGCGTGCTCGCGGTGGCGCACAACCCGATCCTGCCTGCGATCGTCGGGGCGCTCATCGCCGGAGACCCGACCGTCCAGATCGCGATGGGCACGGGGGACGTGATCCACCTGTTCATCCCGGCGCCCTCCCCCTTCGACCTTATCATGGACCCGCAGGAGGAGGAGCCGCTGCCGCGGGCGTTCCTGCTGGGCATGTACCCGCGCCACGCGCTCGCAGCGATCGCGGCGCAGGCGTCCAGGTGATAGCCTGTGCGTGAGGGCGCCACGCGCCATCCCGCATGGAAACGACACATTGGTCCACGTCGAGAGAACAGAGATGGTCGAGCTCATGGGCGCGAGGCGCCTTGTGTGTGTGGCGGCGTTGGCCGTGGTGGTGTGCCCGCTCGGGTGCAAGTCGACCCCGGACGCCGACGCGCTCAAGGAGAAGGCGGCCAAGGCCGCGCTCAACCCTGGCGCCGAGCGCTGGGAGGGCGACGCGCTCGGGCTGCCCGCGGGCGCACCGTTGGTGCTGACCGGGCG
>CAJXPN010000095.1 GCA_913058025.1 uncultured Myxococcales bacterium
ACGCCACACAGCACCACGCTCCACACCTTCGCCGCTCTTCTCATCGCTCGCTCCTTCGCGTTCACATCGTTCACACCCACACTCTCGCGTCTTTGTGACCCCTCACACAAGCCATGAGTGCGCCGCGGCCCGAACGCTACGCGCGGCGGAGGACCAGGCGGGTGATCTCGGGCGGCGCTCCGATACGAATAGGCGGCCCCCAGTACCCGGTCCCTCGGCTGACGTAGATCCACATCTTGCCGGCGTAGCGCTCGAGCCCCGCGATGAACGGGTGCGCGAGCCCCACGACGAACGTCCACGGGTAGAACTGCCCGCCGTGCGTGTGCCCGGAGAGCTGGAGGTCGAAGCCCGCGTCGGCCGCCGCGTACACGCTCTTGGGCTGGTGGGCGAGCAAGAGCTTGAAGTCGACGCCCTCGGGCGCGCCGCGCAGAGCCGCCTCGGGATCGGAGCGGTGCGCTGGCATCGCGCGCTCGGCGGAGTAATCCGTCACGCCCGCGACCACCAGCCGCGCCTCGCCTCGCCGCACCACATCATGCGCGTTCACGAGCGCGCGGATCCCCATCCCGCTCACCCGCTCGATCCAACCCAGCGCGTCCCAGTAGTACTCGTGGTTCCCCGTCACGTAGTAGACGCCCTCTCTGGCCTTCAGGTCGCGCAGCGGCTCGATCTCCCCGGCGATCGTGTCAGGCAAACCGTCTACCAGATCCCCCGTGATCGCCACGATGTCCGCGCCCAACGTGTTCACGCGGTCTACGACTCCCCTCAAGAAGTCCTCCCTGATCGTCAGGCCCACGTGCAGATCGCTGATCTGCACGATCGTGAACCCCTCGAGGTCCGCGTGGAGGCCCTCCACGGGCACCACCACCTCCTTGACCTCCGGGACCCCGCGCGCCTGACGCACGCCGTACCCCGTCGCCCCGGCCGCGGCCGCCGCGACGCCTGCGCTCGACGCCCCCATCAACAGCCTCCTCCGGCTCAACCGGGACGCGCCCTCGACGTGACCGGCGCTCACGGGCCCCTCCGTACGCTCGCCGACCTTCTCAACCAGCCCAATCAGCGCGAGCGCCAGGTCCCTCACCACGGTCAGGCTCAACGTCAGCAGGAACGCGCCCATGCCCAGGTACGCCGCCCACTGCAACACGTAACCGGGCGTCCCCCACGACGCCACGTCGCGCACCAGCAACACAGACAACGACAACGACGCGTTCACGATGAGCGCGCCCCATCCCAGCGCGCGCGCCCACCTCGGCGGCGACCACGAATCCACGAGCCGCCGCCCGAGGTAGGCGTGCGCCAGAAACCAAACGCTCGTCACCACCGCCAGGAACACGTACCTGATCATCTCAACACTCCGACTCACCGAGATCGCGTCACCCTCTCAACCTCGGCCCCGACGCCCCGTCGACGACGTTAAGTATCGTGAACCAGCGCGCGGGCGAGGGCGAACACGTGCGGGTCCCGGGCGCCCATCTCCTCCAACGCCGCCGCCAACTCGAGCACGTACTCGTCGTTCGCGCCGCTCGGCCCCGCCGCACCCCTCACCTGCGCCGCGATCTCCTCGATCGACGCCTCCCCCAGGTAGTCCTCGTTCTCCGGCGTCGCCACGTACGTCACCGCCTCACGCGTCACCCCGTCCTCACCGCGCGTCTGGAGCTCGACGCGCTCGTAGCCGCCTTGCTCCCGCACGTCCAACGCCCCGAGCACCTCGCGCGCCTCCTCCTGCGAGAGCCGGTACGCCACGCCCCAGACCTCCCCCCCGGGCTCCTCCAGCAACGTCACCACGCGACCCGGCGCGCCTGGCACGCCGCGGTGGTCGCTCGATCCCTGGTAGAACCTCCGCTCCCAACCCGTCACGTGGCACACGACGCGCTCCTCGAACGCGAAGCCGGGCCTCCATATCAACGAACCGTAACCGAACACCCACGTCACTCCGACCTCCTACCCAGCAGACACCGCACCACGAAGACGACGCGACCACGATGATACCGCCCGCACACGGCGTCGACACCTCCATCGACGCCGTCACGGGGCACCACACCGGCAGGCCCTCGCACCGCCCTGCGGCCCTCGAGACCTCGAAGAAAACGCCTAACATCCGACGGACGCCGTGACGTACCAACCCATCGAGCACCATGGCGCTCCCTGACGGAGCCCGACACAGGATGACACAGGATGACACGATGCCCGCGACGTCTACACCTGACACGGAAACCCTCGACATCGTCGAGCTCACCACCCTCAAGATCGCCATCCGCCACGGCCTCTACACGCCCGACCTCCACGCCCTGACCGACGCGCTCCTCGACGACCCCTCCATCCTCGACGACACCCACGACCACACCTGATCTGCTATCCTCTCCGTCGCCCATCGACGCGGAGGACCACCATGCGACACATCTCGACGCTCGCCTCGCTCGCCCTGCTCGCCTCGCTCACGTCGACGGCCCAGGCCCAGGAGGCCCGCTGGTCCTCGAACCTGGGCGCGCACCTCATGACCGCGCCCCCCTCTCCCCCACACGACACTGACCCGTCAACGTCGCCCGCCGACGGCGCCGACATCACCCTCCACGCCGAGGCCTACTGGGCCGAGCTCGTCCGGCTCGACCTCGCCATCGTCGACGCCGCCGCGCCGTGCGCGCGCGGAGAACGCGACCAGTGCGGCGAGCAGGTCGCGCCGCACCTCACCGCGCGCGCCGCGCTGTTCGGACGCGCCGTCCCCGTCTGGAAGGCCATCGCCGCGCGCGCCCAACCCTCACCGCACCGCGAGCAGGCTCGCTTCTACCTCGCCAGCGCCCTCCTCGCCCTGGGAGACGAGGCCGAGGCGGCGACCCTCTTGCGCGAGCTCGTGCGCCTGCGCGACGCGTCCCCGTACTCCTCGTTCGCACAGGCAAGGCTCGCCGACTTCTTCTACCAACGCGCCGCGCCCGAGGTCGCCCTCCCCATCTACCTCTCTGTCGCATCCAGCGACCACGGCGCCAGACCCTACGGCCTCTACATGGCCGGCTGGTCGCACGCGTCACAGGGCCAGCTCCCCGAGGCGATGCAGCTCTTCGCCGACGCCGCACGGGCGCTCGACGCACGGCCACACCAGATCGCGCGCGGCCGCCTCCTCGACGCCACGCTCGACGCGCTCGCGCAGGCCTACGCCGAGATCGGCGCCCCCCTCAAGACCCACGACTTCTTCCGCAGGTTCGTCTCCCCCGAGCACACCTGGACCGGCGCGCTCCGGGTCGCGCGGCGGCTCGCCCAGATCGGCCGGCACCGCGACGCCGACGACGTCGCTCGGATCATCATCGCCGGAGCCCCCACCGGCGACCCCACCCGCGAGCTCGCCAGGACGCTGCGCAACCGGCTCGGCGCGCCGCCTTGAGCCAGCGGCTCAGGAGTCCGGCACGTCGATGCCGCGGGCCCTGTAGTGCCTGATCTTGTTGCGGATCGTGCGCAGGCTCACGCCCAGCGCCTCCGCGGTCCTCGTGCGGTTCCCGTCGAACCGCTCCAGCGTCCCGAGGATGATCTTGCGCCGCACGTCGGTCAGCGGCTCGCTCCCCGGCAAGAAGCTCACGAGGTCGTCGTCCTCGAGCATCTGACCGAACCCAGGGTCCTGCGCCGCGATCGCCACGTCACCATCGAGCACCAGGTGATCCTCCGTGATCACGGTCTCACCCATCGCCAGGATCGCCGCGCGCTCGGCCACGTTCACGAGCTCGCGGATGTTCCCAGGCCACGGGTACGACTCGAGCCGACCCAACGCCCCCTCGGTGATCCCATCGATCGCGCTGCCGAACTGGTCGGCGAACTTCGCCGAGTAGTGCAGCATCAACGGCCTGACGTCATCGGGTCGCTCACGCAACGCCGGGATCCTGATCGGGAACACGTTGAGCCGATAGTACAGGTCGAGCCGAAACTCACCCTGATCCACGTACTCGCGCAGGTCGCGGTTCGTCGTGGCGATCACGCGGATATCGAGTGAGATCTCCGAGCGCCCTCCTACGCGGTACATCTTGCGCTCTTGCAGCACGCGGAGCAGCTTCGCCTGCATCTCGGGGGAGATCTCCGAGACCTCGTCGAGCAGCAGCGTCGACCCCTGCGCGCGCTCGAACACCCCGATGTGACGATCCACAGCACCCGAGAACGCCCCACGCTCGTGGCCGAAGAGCTCGGACTCGAGCAAACTGCTCGGCAACGCCGCGCAGTTGATCGCCACCATCTCCATGGACGACCTCGGCGAGCAGTTGTGGATGTGACGCGAGATCACCTCCTTGCCTGCGCCGGACTCGGACTGGAGCAACACGGTGGATGGCGCCTTCGCCACGTTCTCGACGATCTTGAGCAGAGCCCGCATCGCAGGATCGCGGGCCACGATCCCCGCACCGCGCTCGACCTCGCGCTCGATCACGATGATTTGTCCGCTACCTCCCATGTGTCATGGCTCCATGAAACGCTGCAATCAATGCCCCTATGGTTTGGTTATGGATTCAGGCTGACACACGACCACGACCCGCGCAAGCTCACCCACGGACCACCCGACGACCCCACGGACACCTCGCGCCCACTTCGCGCGACGACACACGACCGAGACATGCTCACACAACGCGAACTCGAGTGGATCACACACGAACTCTCCGACACCCTCGTCGGCGGCGCCGTCCAGAAGATCTACGCAGAAGGCTCCGACGCCTACGTCCTGCGCGTCCGCGTCCCGAGGTCCTCGCGCCTGCTCAGGGTCTGCCTCGACCCGGCGCTCGGCCGCGCGCACCTCACGCGCGAGCGCGGGCCTCAACCCCAGACGCCCACCTCCTTCACCATGCTCCTGCGCAAGCGCCTCCAGGGCATCGTCCTGCGCGAGGTCGAGCTGCTCGGCAGCGACCGCGTCCTCGCCCTTCGCGGCGACGTCCGCGTGGACGACGAGGGCGGCCGCGAGACCCTCACGCTCGTCGTAGAACTCACCGGCGCCATCACCAACGCCTTCCTGCTGGACCAGAAGCAGACGATCCTCGGCGTCCACTCGGCCGCGCGCGCCTCCGAGCGCGACCTGCGCGTCGGCTCACCGTACGCCGCGCCCACGCCGCCCACGCCCTCCGAAGACGACCCCCAACGCCACAACCGATGGAGCGACGCCTCCGAGGATCTCCCCGACGACGACCCGCTCTCCTCCGCTCCTCGGTCCTCACTCGTCGAGGGCACCTACGCCCAGCTCGACACGGACACCACGTGCGCACGCGCACGCGCCAGCCTCCTCGCCGACCTCAAGCGCGCGCGCCGCAGGCTCAAGCGGCTCGTCCAGAACATCGAGGGGGACCTCGCGCGCGCCCACGAGGCCCAGGGGCTTCGACGCCTCGGCGAGCTCCTCCAGTCCGCCTACGGGAAGATCCCGCGAGGCGCGGCCTCAGCCATGGTCCCCGACTACTACGAGGAGGGCATGCCGGAGGTCGAGATCCCGCTCGACCCGTCCCGCTCACTCCAGGACAACATCGACTCCTTCTTCTCCCAGTACCGCCGCCTGAACGGCGCGATCGACCAGATCGAGTCGCGCCTGCTCGAAGCGATGGAGTCCCTGGACGTGGTCGAGGACGCGCGCGCTCGCGCTCGCGCCGCCGAGAGCGTCGAGGACATCGAGGCCACGCGCGAGCTCGTCGCGGTCGCCCTGCGACCGAAGCAACGCACGCGCCGCCCCGGAGCACGCGGCGAGTCCACGCGCGCGCCCTACCGCGCCTTCATGGCGCACTCGGGCGCCGAGCTGCTCGTGGGTCGAGGCGCGCGCCACAACGACCTCCTCACGACCAAGCACGCGCGAGGCAGAGACCTCTGGCTCCACGCGCGCGACTGGGCGGGCGCCCACGTCGTGCTGCGCATGACGCGCGGCGCAGAGCCCCGCCACCAGGACCTGCTCGACGCGGCCACGCTCGCGGCCCACTTCTCCAAGGGCCGCGAGGACACGCTCGTCGACGTGACCTACACGCACGCAAAGAACGTACGAAAACCAAAGGGTTACCCGCCAGGACGCGTGACGGTATCGGCGGGAAAGACGATCGCGATCTCCATCGAGCAGCCTCGCCTCGAGCGCCTCCTCGCCGGCGAACGCCCGGTGGACTGACACCGAGGGCTCAGACCAGGCCTGGCACGAAGACGTCTGCAAGAACGAGAGAGGGCCGAGCTGCATCGCAGCTCGGCCCTCTCGTGTATCGGACCTCGAAGGCCTGGACTCAGAAGCGCACCGGGAAGGCGAACGTGTCGTCGTCCTGCGCGGCCGGGAACTTCATGCTGCGCGCGACCTTGACGGCGCACGCGCCGACGTCGGTTCCCTTGAACTTCGACGACTTCGAGTCGATCGTCGACGTCGTGACGTTGCCCTTGGGGGCGATCCTCAAGCGAATGTAGATCGGCGCCTTGAGGCCACCGGAGTTCGGACAAGACTTGAAGCGACCTCCGTACTTACGGAACGTGTTCGTGATGTCGCTCTTGCTACGCTTCTTCTTGGCCGTCGGGGTCGAGTCCTTCTTCGTGCCGGTGTCTTTACCGCCCTTGTCATCCAGACCCTTGAGCATCTTGTCGATGCTGCTGTCCTTGGACGTGATCTTCTTCGGCGGCTTCTTCGTGGTCTTGGGCGGCGTCGACGTCGAACCGCCGTCGTCCTTCTTGACCGCGGCCTTGGAGGAACCCGACTTCTTCGACGACCCGGACTTGGAGCCCTTGTCGTCGTCCTTGGGGTCCTCGGCCACGGCATCGTCCTCGGTGTCCTTGGCCGCGGCGATCGCGGCCTTGGCGGCGGCCTCGGCGTCTGCCGCGCTGGGCTCTCTGGTGACCTCCTTGATGATCGTCTCCTTCTGGACGATGACCTGGGCGGGCTTGTCAGGCTGATCTTCCTTGGAGAGGACCATGTAACCGAGGAAGCCCATGCCGCCCACGAGCAGGATCGCGAGCGCGGCGACCGCGATCACGAGGCCCTTGTTCGAGCGGTGCGAACCACGAGGCATGATCGCCGGGACGCTCATGGTGCCGGGCGAGAAGGTCTCGGGGCTCGCGCCTCCGAGGACGTCGTCGACCCCGCTGCCCTTCATCGCGGCGTGCGAGGATGCGAGCGCCTGGATGTCGATGAGGCCCGAGCCCTCGGTCAGCGACTCGCCGCCGCCTCCGCCGCCGCCGCTGGCGGTGACCGCCTCGACCTGCTGGAGGCTGCTCAGGCTGAAGAGCACCGAGTTCTCGTTGCGCTGGCCGATCATGTCGTTGGCGTTCGCGTCCGCGCCGCCCCCGACACCGTTCATGTCGAGGCTACCGCCTCCGCCGAGGTTCAGGTCGCCTCCACCCGAGTCGAGACCCGAGAAGCTCTGGTAATCGAGGCCGTGCTCGTCACCGGCCGGCTGCGAATCGAACGACGCGAACATACCGTCCGACTGCTCCGATCCGCCCTCGTCGTACTGCGACATTCCCGCTCCCGCCCCTTGTTGTTCGTAACCGCCGATCCCGACGCCCGCGGCCGCCATCCCGGCGTCCTGGCCGAAGTCGGCGTAGCCGCCCTGATCGGCCGCGCCCTGGTCGTAGCTGCCGTAGCCGCCAGCCTGCTCATAGCCGCCAGGCTGCTCGTAGCCGCCAGGCTGCTCGTAACCACTCGGCTGCTCATAGCCGTTGCTCTGATCGAAGGACGCCTGCGCAAGCTCGGCCTCGTTGAAGCTGCCCCCTGCCTGCGTCGGATCGTCGTCGTAGCTGTTGGCATAAGGGTCCGACATCGCCGTGCCGAGCTCGTCGTGCAGGTTCGTCGTGTCCACCACCGCTGTGGGGTCCTCTCCGTCTTCCATTCCGCCTCCGCCCTGGTTCAGCAGCGGCGACTGCGCGATCTGAGTCGCGTCTTCGGCGCCGAAGCCACCGTCGTCGTACGCCGCAAGGTGTGCGAAGACGTCCACATCGGACAGCGTCTTCCAATCCTGCATCCCATCACGCCAGATGAACGTCTCGATCGTGATGCGGCCAGAGGCGTGGTACGCCTCGACCTCTTCGGGTGAGAGCGGACCCGCCTGCTCACCGTCGATCACGACGTACCACTCCGACGCGCTGGCGCCGCCGCCGAACCCATCGTAGTTGCTCTGACCTCCAGAGGCCTCGACCGAGGATCCCTCCTCATCGGCCGTGCCCTTGACGACGATCACGTTGCTGCACTTGCGGCAACGGATCTTGAAGACCTTCCCCTGGACCTTATCGTCCGAGATCGAGTACTTGGCGCCGCAGTTGCCGCAGACGATCTTCATGCCGGCTCTCTCCTCACTGTCTCGCTCTTCACATGCTCCACATCCACGACACGACACGCTCCCTCGTCACACGAGGCGCGCGCCGATAGCGCTCACTGGAGCGCCTGCTCCTCGGACGTCTCGATCACCTTGTTGAGGAAGCCCTTCTTGAGCTTGCTCAGGCGCGAGAACGAGGCCTTCTCCCTCGCCTTCTCCTTCATGATGTCCGGCTTCTTGAACTGGCCGTCGATCAACATGTCGTCGAAGTCGTAGAACTTGCTCCTCGCCTCGCCGTCTTCCTGCGCGAACGCCATCGGCGAGCTGAACATCACGGCGCCCATCACGAGCGCGAACAGTGTTCTCTTCATATCTTCATCTCCTTAACTTCTCGTTCGTCGGTCACCCGCTGTGCCCCAAGACGCGTCGCGGTGCGAGCCCTCCAACGGAGGGCGGACCGGGCCTTTGGAGGCTCGGCGACTGTATCAGAGCGCTCGCGATACCGTCAACGATTCCCCCTTACAACCCTACGCGTGTTCACAGCCCCTCGGCCATCTCGCGCAGCTTCGGCAGCGCGCTCTTCTTGAGCCTCGAGAGCCGACCGAAGCTGGCGCGCCTATCGGTCCTCGTGCGCATCATCCGCGCCTTGCCACGATCGCCGTCTAGCTCGAGCTCGCCGAGCTCGATGAACTGTGTCCTGGGCGCATCCTCCGAGGCCTCGTCCCCCTGCGCCCACGACGTCCCCGTCGACCCGATCATCACCACGCACATCCCACCCGCCACGACCCTACGCATCACGCTCTTCATCTCACCGCTCCTTGAGCCACTGGCGTCATCGCCTCGCGCGGGCGAGCGCACCACGCGCCCGCCCGCGTGAATTTGGACGCCAGCCTCGACCGAATGTTCCAGCCGGCCTCGCGATTCGCCGAGCCCCCCAGACGCGGCGAGGCCCGACCCCCCATATTCAGGGGGTCGGGCCTCGTTCGAGCTCGGCGGCGTGCGACACGCTCAAGCGTCGGGGGACTCCTCGGTCCCGTCGTCGGTCCCGTCGTCGGTCCCGTCCTGTCTCTTATACACATCTGACGCTGCCGACGATCTACTCTGTG